>JAHFDC010000014.1 GCA_023249205.1 Candidatus Methylomirabilota bacterium | reverse complement strand
CTTCCGGAGCCGGCGCCGTCCGCGCTCGCCCCGCCGCCGGCTGTCCTCCCCGTCGTCACCCGCGGGCAGTACATCTGCCTGGGATTCATCCACGAGGGGGGGGGGCTGGGGATCGGCAGCATCCTCCGGCCGCTCCGGGACAGCCTCACCATCGGGCCGGGGGACACGGTCTTCTTGAGCCTCCGCTCCGGCACCACCGTACAGGTGGGGGAGGTCCTCCAGGTGGTCAAGCGGGGCACGGGGATCAGCCATCCCAGGGGATGGAGGAACTTGGGGGATCTGGTCCGTGGCCGGGGGCTCCTCCAGGTGACGGAGGTCCAGGACAGGTCGGTCCGGGCGAATGTCATCTACGGGTGTGAAGACATGGCCGCAGGGGACACCGTCCAGCGCTACCAGGAGGCCGCCATCCCGGCGCTGGGGACGGCGGTCCCGACCACGGTCACCGCGGATGGGATGATCGTCTACGCCGACCTGGGCCGGATCTCGGCGGGGGAATCCCACATCGTCTATATTGACCTGGGTTCCAAGGCCGGCATCGTTCCGGGTGACCTCTTCTCGGTCTACCGGGAGACCGGGTACGCCTCCGACCCGCGCGCCTTTTTTAAGGTCCGGCTCACCCCCACCTTGCGGGGGGAGCTGGTGGTGATCCGGGTGAGCGGGCGGACCGCGACCGCGCGCGTCCTCCGGAGCGACCTCGACCTCCACGTCGGGGACCGGGTCCGGCTGGTAGCGAAGATGCCGTAGGGGCCGGGCCCGCGAGGGCGGGAGGAGCGCGCGTGGACGAGCGGGAAGGCCTGGTCGCCCTCGCGCTCCTCCCCGGCCTCCCGCCGGCGGGGGCAGCGGGGCTGCTGGCCCGCTTCGGGGACGCTCGGGCCATTCCGGCCGCATCGTCCGAAGCCCTGACCGCCGTCCCCGGGGTAACGCGCGACGTGGCCGCGGGCCTCCGGGATCCAGGATTGGCGGAGAAGGTCGCCCGGGAACTCAGCCGTCTCCACGCCCTCGGCTGCGCTGCCGTCACCCTCGCCGATCCGGCCTACCCGCCGCTGCTCCGCCAGATTCCGGATCCCCCCCCGGTCCTCTTCGTCCGGGGGAGCCTGCCGTCGCCCGAGGGAGTGGCGGTGGCGGTGGTGGGGTCCCGGCAGGCCACTCCCTACGGGCGCATGGTGGCGGAGCGGCTGGCGTCGGATCTGGCTCGCGCCGGCGTGGCGGTCGTCAGCGGCTTCGCGCGGGGGATTGACTCAGCGGCCCACCGCGGGGCGCTCGAGGCGGGCGGCGTGACCCTGGGGGTCCTGGGCTGTGGCCTCGACGTGACCTATCCCGCCGGCTCGGGCGCCCTCGCCGAGCGGGTGGTCCGCCGGGGGGCGCTCCTGACCGAGTTCCCGCTCACGACGCGCCCGCTGCCGGTGAATTTCCCCCGGCGCAACCGGATCATCAGCGGGCTGTCGCGGGGGGTGGTCGTGGTGGAGGCGGCGGAGCGGAGCGGGGCTCTCGTGACTGCCCGCTTAGCCCTCGAGCAGAACCGGGAGGTGTTCGCCGTCCCGGGCCCCGTCACGGCCGCAACCTCGGCCGGGACCAACCGGCTGATCAAGGCGGGGGCGAAACTCACGGAGGACTGGGCGGACGTCCTGGAGGAGGTCATCCCGGGCTGGGTGAGGCCGGCGGCGGCCCCTCCCCCTGCGCTGCCCGAAGACCTGCCGGAGGAGGCGCGGGTGATCTGGAGCGTGCTGGCTGCTGAGCCGGCCCACATTGACGCGGTGGCGAACCGGACGGCGCTCCCCGCCGGGCGGGTGGCGGCGGGCCTGTTCGCCCTGGAGATGGCGGGGCTCGTCCGGCAACTGCCCGGCCAGACCTACGTCCGGGTGGGCGGTCGGATATAATATTAGATCGGATGCGCGGCCTCGTTGCCCCTCCGCCGTGACGCCGCTCTCCGAAGTCAATCCCTGAAAGGAGTGAGGAAGGGCGTGGCCAAGTCGTTGGTTATCGTGGAATCCCCGGCGAAGGCGAAGACCATTAACAAGTTCCTGGGCCGGGACTATGTCGTCAAGGCCTCCATGGGCCACATCCGCGACCTGCCGGTCAAGAAGCTGGCGGTGGACGTGGAGCACAACTTCAAACCCCAGTACGAGGTCATCAAGGGGCGGGAAAAGGTGGTGGCCGACCTGAAGAAGGCGGCCAAGGCCTCCGGTGCCGTCTTTCTGGCCACCGACCCGGACCGGGAGGGGGAGGCGATCGGCTGGCACCTGGCCCAGGAGCTGAAAGGGGCGCGCAAGCCGGTCCACCGGGTCCTCTTCAACGAGATCACGAGGCGGGCCGTGCAGGAGGCCTTCGCCCATCCGGGGAAGATTGACTCCCGGAAGGTGGAGGCCCAGCAGGCCCGCCGGATCCTGGATCGCCTCGTGGGCTACAAGCTCAGCCCCCTGCTCTGGGAGAAGGTGCGGCGGGGGATCTCGGCGGGCCGGGTCCAATCGGTGGCGCTGCGCCTCATCGTGGACCGGGAGAAGGAGATCCGGGCCTTCGTCTCGACCGAGTACTGGACGCTGGACGCGCGCCTCGCGGCGGGCCAGCCGCCGGAGTTCACGGCGCGGCTCGTGAAGGTGAACGGGGAGAAGGTCCGCCTCCCGGACGAGGGGGCGGCGCGGGCCGCCGTGGCGGCACTCGAGCATGCAACCTTCCGGGTGGCGCACCTCACGACGAAGGAGCGGAAGCGGCACCCCGTTCCCCCCTTCATCACCAGCAGGCTCCAGCAGGAGGCCGCCCGCAAACTGGGCTTCCAGGCCAAGAAGACGATGCAGGTGGCCCAGCAACTCTACGAGGGGATCGAACTCGGGAAGGAGGAGGGCGTCGGTCTCATTACCTACATGCGGACCGACTCCACCCGCGTGGCGGCTGAGGCGGTGGCGGAGGTCCGGGGCTACATCAGCGAGAAGTTCGGGGCGGACTTCCTCCCGGAGACGCCTCCGGTCTACAAGAGCGCCCGGGGCGCCCAGGAGGCCCACGAGGCGATCCGGCCTACCTCGGTCCTGCGGGAGCCGGCCGGCGTCCGGGCGTATCTCACGAGGGATCAGTTGGCGCTCTACACCCTGATCTGGAACCGGTTCGTGGCCTCCCAGATGCCGCCGGCGCGCTTCGACGTCACCACGGCCGACATCGAGGCGGGCCGGTCCCTCCTGCGGGCCACCGGCCGGGTGATGCGGTTCCCGGGGTTCATGCAGGTGTACGTGGAGGGGACCGACGAGGCGCCGAAGCGTCCGCCCCACGAGGTGGAGGAGGAGAACGGGAGCGGCGAGGCGCACGAGACGGCCGAGATGACGCTCCCCCCGATGCGGGAGGGGGAGGTGCTCGCCCTCCGGGCGCTGCACCCGGAGCAGCACTTCACCCAGCCCCCGCCCCGCTATGGCGAGGCCACCCTCGTCAAGGAGCTGGAGGAGCGGGGCATCGGCCGCCCCAGCACGTACGCCACCATCCTCTCCATCATCCAGAACCGGGACTACGTGGTCCGGGAGAAGGGGAAGTTCATCCCCACGGAACTGGGAGAGATCGTGGTGGACCTCCTCGTCAAGTCCTTCCCCCGGATCATGGAGTACGAGTTCACCGCCCTCATGGAGAGCCGGCTGGACGAGATCGAGGAGGGGAAAGCCAAGTGGCGGGAGGAGATGCACCGCTTCTACCACTTCTTCGCCAAGTGGCTCAAGGAGGCGAAAGTCTCCATGGCCAACATCAAGGCGATGGAGGAGCAGACGGAGGAGCGGTGCGAGAAGTGCGGCGCCCCGATGGTGATCAAGTGGGGCCGGTTCGGGAAATTCCTAGCCTGCTCCACCTATCCGAAGTGCAAGGCGACCCGGGAGCTGCCGCGGAATGGCGGGAACGGGGCGTCCGCGGAAGCCGCACCGTCCGAGGAGGCCGCGCAGGCGTGCGAGAAGTGCGGCCGGCCCATGGTCCTGAAGCGGGGGCGGTACGGTCCCTTCCTCGCCTGCTCCGGCTACCCGGAGTGCCGGACGGTCGTCCGCGTGGATGGGGGGAAGCGCCAGCCCCCGCCCCCCCCGGAGCCGACGAACGAGCGGTGCGAGAAGTGCGGGGCGCCGATGGTCATCCGGACCGGCCGGTACGGCCGGTTCCTCTCGTGCTCCACCTACCCGACGTGCAAGGCGATCAAGTCGCTGCCCATCGGCGTGGACTGCCCCCGGTGCAAAGCGCCGCTCGCCCAGAAGCGGACCAAGCGGGGGAGGACTTTCTACGGCTGCAGCTCCTACCCGGCTTGCGCCTTTGCCCTCTGGAACCGGCCCGTCCCGGAGCCCTGCCCCCGGTGCGGAGCAAAATTCCTGCTGGAGAAGCGGACGCGGGGGGGTGAGGTGACGCTCGCGTGCGCCACGCAGGGCTGCGACTTTGCCAAGGCTCCCGGCGCGCCTGAGCCGGTGGCCGCGCCCGCCTCCTAAGGCATCGGTATGTCCCCAGTGACGGTCATCGGTGGTGGCCTCAGCGGGGCAGAGGCGGCGTGGCAGGCCGCCGAGGCCGGCGCCGAGGTCCTTCTGTACGAGATGCGGCCGGCCGTCCGCACCCCCGCCCACCAGACCTCCTCCCTCGCGGAACTGGTCTGCAGCAACTCCCTCAAGTCCCTGGACGTGACCACGGCCGGTGGCCTGCTGAACGCCGAACTGAGCCGGCTGGGGTCCGTGATCCTGGAGGTGGCGAAGCGGCACGCCGTCCCGGCTGGGACCGCGCTGGCCGTGGACCGGGAGGCCTTCGCTGCCGAGGTCACGGCCCTCCTCGCCGCCCATCCCCGCATCACCATCGTCCGGGAGGAGGTGAAGGCCCTCCCGCCCGAGCGGCCCTGCGTCGTGGCCACCGGGCCCCTCACCTCGGAGAATCTTGCGGAGGACCTCTGCGCCCTCTTCGCCTCCTACCTGGGGGAGGCCGAACGTCGCCCCGGCCTCACCCCGGCCGCCGCCCCCCAGGCCCGCCTGTTCTTCTACGATGCCATCTCCCCCATCGTGGCGGCAGACTCCGTGGACCGGACGGTCGCCTTTGCCGCCTCCCGGTACGGGAAGGGGGGCGAAGACTACCTGAACTGTCCTTTCACCGAGGCCGAGTACACCGCCTTCTGGGAGGCTCTCCGGTCCGCCGACCTGTACCCCCTCCATCCCTTCGAGGAGACCCGCTTCTTCGAGGGCTGCCTCCCCGTCGAGGAGTTAGCCGGCCGGGGGAAGGAGGCCCTCTGCTTCGGTCCCATGAAGCCGGTCGGCCTCACGGACCCCCGGACCGGCCGGGTTCCATACGCCGTGGTCCAGTTGCGCCGTGAGGACGCAGCAGGTGAAATGTACGGGCTGGTGGGGTTTCAGACGCGGATGCGGCGGGGAGAGCAGCAGCGGGTCTTCCGGATGATCCCTGGACTGCGGGAGGCCGAGTTCCTGCGCTACGGGAGCATCCACCGGAACACCTATATCGCGAGTCCCCTGCTCCTCCTCCCCACCCTCCAGTTCCGCGGGGACAGCGGCCTCCTCTTCGCCGGGCAGCTCATCGGCGTCGAGGGATACACCGAGTCGGTGGGGGCCGGGCTTCTCGCCGGCCTGAACGCCGCCAGGCTCCTCGCGGGCGCACCGACCGTCGTCCCGCCCCCCGAGACCCTCCTCGGGGCGGTCCTCCGGTACGTGACGGAGGTGGCGCCGCCCGGTTTCGCCCCCATGAACGTGAACTTCGGCCTCCTGCCGCCGCTCCCCCGGCCGATCCGGGACCGCCGGAAGAGGGTGGAGGGCCTGGCGGAGCGGTCCCTGGCGGCGCTGGAGAATTGGCGGCGATTCTTGAGTTGACGAGGGCCGGGACTCCGCGTATTGTGGCAACCGAGGGGGATGGCGCGTGCCGCCCCCTCTTCGCCATTTAGGCGCGGGGAGGGCCGGGAGGCGCCGTGCGCGCGCGGATTGCGGCCTACCTGAATGCCCTGGAGATGCAGGGGGTTTCGCCCCACACCTGCCGGGCCTATGCGGCCGACCTCGGCCAGTTCGCCGCCTTCCTCGAGGAGCGGGGCGGGCGGGCCGAAGGCCCGGTCCGGCTCGAGGCGGTGGACGCCCTGGCCATCCGAGCCTTCGTCGCCTGGCGACTGAAGGCCGGGAACGCCCGCGCGACCGTGGCCAGAAAGACGGCAGCGGTGCGGGGGCTCTTCCAGTTCTGGTGCCGGGAGGGCCTCATCAAGGCCAACCCGGCCCGGGTCGTCCCGACCCCCCGCGGGCCGCAGCGCCTGCCCCGATACCTGACGGTGGACGAGGCGGCGCAACTTCTGGCGGCGCCCCCCGGGGCGGCGCCTGGGGCGCTCCGGGACTACGCCCTCTTCGAGGTGGCCTACTCCTCCGGGCTCCGGGTGGGGGAACTGACGGGGCTGGACCTGCAGGACCTCTACCTGGAGGAGGGGCTGGTCCGGGTCCTGGGGAAGGGGCGGCGGGAGCGGGTCGTGCCGCTGGGGGCGGCCGCGGTGGCAGCCCTCAAGGCCTACCTCGCCCGGCGGGATGCGCTCGCCGTGCGGCGCGGGGGCAAGCGTGCGGCGGTCTTCCTGAACCGGGCCGGGGGGCGGCTCACGCCCCGGGGCGTCGCCCGCCGGCTCGCGGTGGGACTGGCGCGGGCAGGGCTGCACGGCAGGATCACCCCGCACGGCCTGCGGCACTCCTTTGCCACGCACCTGCTGGACGCCGGAGCCGATCTCCGGGCCATCCAGGAGATGCTGGGCCACGCCCGGCTCTCGACGACCCAGCGCTACACCCATCTCCACCTGGACCGGCTCATGGAGGTGTACGATCGGGCCCACCCGAAGGCATGACCCGCTCACGGGGCGGGAACAAGCGCGGTGGCGGAGCACCACCATCCTGTCGGTCAGGCACCGGGGGAAGGTCTGCCTGGCGGGCGACGGCCAGGTCTCCTTCGGAGAGACGATCATGAAGCACACGGCAAGGAAGGTCCGCCGCCTGCGCGGCGACCAGGTCCTTGCCGGGTTCGCCGGGGCGGCCGCGGACGCCTTCGCCCTCTTCACCAAGTTCGAGGCGAAACTGGAGGAATACCGGGGGAACCTCCCCCGAGCGGCGGTGGAGCTGGCGAAGGACTGGCGGACCGACCGGGTGCTGCGGCGCCTGGAGGCGATGCTCGCCGTGGCGGACAAGGAGCACTCCCTCCTCATCTCGGGGACCGGGGACATCATCGAGCCGGATGACGGGATCATCGCCATCGGGTCGGGGGGCCCCTACGCGGCCGCCGCGGCGCGGGCGTTGGTAAAGTTCACGGACCTGGACGCGCGGACGATCACCGAGGAGGCCATGCGGATCGCCGCCTCCCTCTGCGTCCACACGAACGACCACATCACGGTGGAAGAGTTGTGATGGACTCCCTCACGCCCCGCCAGATCGTGGCCGAACTGGACAAGTACGTCATCGGCCAGCGCGACGCGAAGCGGGCCGTGGCCATCGCCCTGCGCAACCGCTGGCGCCGCCAGCGGCTCCCCGCCGAGCTGCGCGACGAGGTGGCGCCGAAGAACATCATCATGATCGGTCCCACGGGGATCGGGAAGACCGAGATTGCGCGCCGCCTCGCCCGCCTGGCCGAGGCACCGTTCCTCAAGGTGGAGGCCTCCAAGTACACCGAGGTGGGCTACGTCGGCCGGGACGTGGAGTCCATGATCCGGGACCTGACGGAACTGGCCGTGAGCATGGTGAAGGGGGAGCGGGCAAAGAGCGTGGAGGAGCGGGCGGCCGAGTTGGCCGAGGAGCGCCTGCTGGATCTCCTCCTCCCCGCGGCCCGCCCCGCCCCGCCCGGCTTCGAGCCGGCCGCGCCGCCGCCGGCGCAGGAGACCCGGGAGAAGTTCCGGAAGATGCTCCGGGACGGGATCCTGGAGGACCGGGTGGTGGAACTGGAGTTGAAGGACAGGGCCTTCCCCATGATGGAGGTCTTCCCGGGGGCGGGGATGGGCCAGATGGACATCAACCTCCAGGAGATGCTGGGGAACCTGCTGCCGGGCCGGGTGAAGCGGCGCAAGGTGAAGCTCCGGGAGGCCCGGCGCCTGCTGGCCCAGGAGGAGGCGGGGAAGCTCATTGACATGGACGAGGTCGTGGCGGAGGCGGTGCGGCGGGTGGAGAACGCCGGCATCATCTTCCTGGATGAGATTGACAAGATCGCCGGCCGGGAGCGGACCGCCGGCCCCGACGTCTCCCGGGAGGGGGTGCAGCGGGATCTCCTCCCCATCGTGGAGGGCTCGACGGTCCCGACCAAGTACGGAATGGTCCGGACCGACCACGTCCTCTTCATCGCCGCCGGGGCCTTCCACGTGGCCAAACCGTCCGACCTGATCCCGGAGCTGCAGGGCCGCTTCCCGCTCCGGGTCGAGCTGTACCCGCTGACCCGGGGGGATTTCGTCCGGATCCTCACGGAGCCGGAGAACGCCCTCACCAAGCAGTACACGGCCCTCCTCCAGACGGAGGGGGTGACCCTGGACTTCACCAAGGATGCCCTGGAGGAGATCGCGGCCATCGCCTGCGGGGTGAACGAGGCGATGGAGAACATCGGGGCGCGGCGGCTCTACACCGTCATGGAGCGACTGCTGGACGAGGTCTCCTTCGAGGCGCCGCACATGCCCGGGGTCCGCGTGGAGATCAACGCCGCCTACGTGCGGGAGCGGCTCCAGCAGCTGGTCCGGAACGAGGACCTGAGCCGGTACATCCTATGAGCGAGACCATCCTGCTCATTGACGACGAGCGGCTCTTCCGGGCGCTGGTGGGGGACCATCTGACCAAGGAGGGGTACCGGGTCCTGGCGGCCGCCAGCGGGGAGGAGGGGCTCAAGACGCTGGAGAAAGAGGCGGTGCACGTTGTCCTCCTGGACCTCATCATGCCCGGCCTGGACGGGATGGAGGTGTTGCACCTGCTCCGGCAGGACCGCCCCGACCTGCCCGTGATCATCGTGAGCAGCCACCGGACGGTGGAGCGAGGGGTGAGCGCCGTCAAGGATGGCGCCTTCGACGCGCTCAGCAAGCCGGTGAACCTGGAGGAGCTTTCCCGCGCAGTGGGCCGGGCCGCCCTGCTCGCCCGCAGCGGCCGGGCCAGACTGCGGCGTCAGGTGCAGGTGGAGAAACTCCAGGACCGCGCCCTGGCCCTGGCCGACCTCATCCGGTGGGACGTCCTGGGGGAGTTCCTCCAGAACAACCAGGTCCTCTTCCAGCGGGTGATTGACTTCATCGCGGACGTGCTGGAGGTGGAGATCGTCTCCCTCATGCTGATGGAGGAAGGGGCCCAGACCCTCCGGATCGCCTTCGCCCGCGGCCTCGCCGAGGACGTGCGGGAGAGCGCCCGGCCGAAGGTGGGGGAGGGGATCGCCGGCACCGTGGCGCAGAAGGGGGAGCCCCTCCTGATCAAGGACATCCAGCAGGACCCGAGGTTCAACGAGTCCTCCTTCTTCCACCGCTACACGACCCGCTCCCTCATGAGCGTGCCGGTCAAGGTGAACGGAAAGACCGTGGGAGTGCTGAACGCCAACAACAAGCGGGAGGGGGGGGCCTTCGACGAGTACGACATGGCCCTCTTCACGACCTTCTCCTGCCTGGTGTCGCTGGCCCTGGCCAACGCCCAACTGTTCCGGCAGCTCACCCACAGCGTCGAGGAGCTGGCCCACACAAACGT
>JAHFDC010000139.1 GCA_023249205.1 Candidatus Methylomirabilota bacterium | reverse complement strand
GGCGAAGGCAGCGTGGCGGCGCTCAGCCTCCGCGAGGGAAGGGGCGAGGCTCACGGCGAACCAGGTGGACTGCCCGGCCTCCTCCTGGAGGCGCTCCTCCGTCGCCACCGCTTCGCTCCCCCCGGGGAGGAGGCGCAGGAGGTTGTAGTCGAAGCCGATGCGGGAAATGAACGCCAGGGGGAGCAGGGCCAGGAGCATCCCCGCCAGGATGACGGGCCAGGGCCGCCCCAGGAGGGAGTCCCATCCCCTGCCCGCCGGGAGGCGGCTGGACGGGGGCGCCGCAGGAGCGGGCCGACGGGCATCCTCGAGCGCGAGGCAGGCCGGGAAGATGGTGATGCTGGCGAGAAAGCAGAGGAAGAGGCCGCTGCCGGCGATGAACCCCAGCTCGGCGATGCCCCGGAAGTCGGTCAGCAGGGTGCTCCAGAAGGCGGCCACGGTCACGAGAGCAGCCCCCAGGACCCCCACCCCCGTTTGTCCCAGGGTCTCCTCCAGGGCGGCGGGGGCGGCCTTCCCAGCCTGCCGCTCCTCCTGGTAGCGCGCGAGGAAGTGGATCGGGAAGTTCACCCCGATCCCGATGAGGATGCTGGAGAAGACGGCCGAGAGGAGATTCAGGTGGCCGACGGTGAGGGTCGCGAAGCCGAAGGCCCAGGCGATTCCGACAAGCAGGGTCAGGAGCGCGAAGGCGGGCTTCACCACAGCCCGAAACGGGATCACCAGGAGCAGGGCGTTCGCCAGAAACCCGAGGAGCGAGGCGAGCAGGATATCCCGCTGGGTCGCCCGCATCTCGTCGGCAGCCAGCGCCGGCGCCCCGGTCACCCCGACCTGCACCCCGGGGAAGTCGCGCCGGACGGCTGCCGCGGCCCCCCGGATGGCCGCGACCGGATCTCGGGTGCCCTCGGTCCGCCAGAGATCAAGGAAGGTCGTCTCGGCCTCCACCGGCGCCACCAGGAGGAAGAGGAGCCGCTTGTCCTCCGACAGCAGATACCCCTCGGTGCCGGTCCTCCCATCGGCCCCCGCGAGGAAGGCTTCCCAGGGGGAGCGGTACGCGCCACTCCCGCCCAGGGCCTCGCGCATCCCCTCCAGCACCCGCGTGAGGAGGGGAAGGTCCACCGCGAGGGGCCGTCCCGCCGGCTCCGCCTGCTCCAGGTCCGTGAAGAGGTGGCGCACCAGCCCCCGGGTCACCTCCCGGTTCGTCAGGGCGAAGAACTCCTCAAGGGTCGGCCGGGCCGCGAAGGCAACCAGGAACTCCCGATGCTCCTCCACCTTCGCCCGGAGCGCCCGGAGGTCCTCCGGGCCGAGGTAGAGGAGCGCCCGATCGGCAAATTCCTGGGGGTCAATCCGGTAGAGGACATCCCGGACGTGCGCCGGGTCGGCCCGCAGGCGCCCCGCCAGGGCATCGGCGTAGGCCTTGGCCCTCGGCACTTCGTCCGCCTCGACCACGATCACGAGGCGCTCGTAGTCCGGGAACTCCGCCCGGTACTCCTGATAGAGCCGGTCGTACCGCTCCCCGGAGCCCACCAGCGTGCTCCGGGCCACCTCGAAGCGGAGATGGCGGTGGGTGTACCAGAGGGAGCCGGCCGCGCTGAGGAGGGCCAGGAGCAGGACCGGCACGGGAAAGCGGGTGACGACTCGCGCCACGGCGCGCAGGACCCGTGCGATCACGGCGCTCGAAGCCACCTGCCCTCCGCGGACCGCGCTCTCGCCGCAACCCGCCACGCCCTGGAGAGCAGGGGCGGGGCCTGCGAGAGCCCGGGGCTTGGGGTGCGGGGTTCCCTCCGGCCGACGGATACACGGAGTCTATCGGCCGTCCGCGAGCGGGTCAAGGTGGATTGCCGCAAAAGGGCCGCCGTGATAGAAGAAAGATTGGCCGGGCGGCACCCACCCCGCGGTCGAGGAGCCGGGAAGGAGACGGAGCATGGGCGAGCACATCTACACGTCACAGGTAAAGATTTTCAAAGACAAGGGACCGCACCGGCGGGCTTACATCGCGCCCTTCCCCGAGCCGGTCCACTACGGGCTCCACGGGGCGGTCAAGCGGTTCTACGGGGTAGAGCCGGAGGAGGAGCTGCCGACGACCCTCGACCACGTCGTCGCAGCCGTGGCCGGCTGAATGACCGGCACTCTTGCCGGCGCGCTGGTAGCGCGCAAAATCCCGACGAGCGGCGATCGGCTGATGGCCGATGCCGAGGGGGTGATCGAGAACGTGGATGGCCATCCCCTGATTACCCGGATCAAGGTCCACTACCGGGTCAAGGTTCCCCGGGGGAAGCGGGAGGAGGCGGAGCGGGCCATCGCCATCCACGAAAAGGGCTGCCCCGCCTCCCAAAGCGTGCAACGCGGGATCGCGATCGAATGGGACGGTGAGATCGCCGAGGTGGACTGACCTTCGGCCTGAAAAGAATCGGGCCGGCAGCCGTTGCCGGTGCCGGCCCGGGTGACCTGTGGCCCGCGTGACTCCAGCGCTAGAAGCGCCGGCCTCCGCCACCCCGGGGCGTCCGCTCCCGGGCCTCGTTCACGGTGAGCGCGCGACCACCCATCTCCTTGCCATTGAGGGCATTGATGGCCGCCGTGGTGTCGCCCTGGTTCGCCATCTCCACGAAGCCGAAGCCCCGCGGCTGGCCGGTGTCCCGGTCGGTGACGATCTTCACCGACTCGACCTGCCGCCCGGCCTCGGCGAAGAGGACGCGGAGCTGGTCTTCCGTGGCGTCAAAGGGCAGGTTGCCAACATAGATTCGGGTTCCCATTGCGGTTCGCTCCTTTCGGAATGCTGCCCACCGGGGGGCTTCGCTCCTCCGGCCATTCGGGGAGCACCCACCGGGGCCAACGCGTCGGACCGCTCGGGAACCAAAAACGCCGCGGGACCTTGGGTCCTCGCGGCGTTGTCACCCCGACCAGGCGGTACCGTCAGAACCATCAGCCGAATGCAGGCTACACCTCATCGAGAGGTCTGTCAAGAAGAAAGATTCGTGGGCCCAGCGCCATGCGCCCGCGAAGGAACGCGCGCCCGGGGCCGTGCGAGCCCGGATGGCCATCTGGCCCCCCACTTGCATCGGAGCGGGCCCGCGGGCCGGACCCCACGGGCGCGGGGAGCCCACGGCCCACGGAGCAGCCGGGGTGGAAAGCGCCTGGAGAGTCCGGGCCGGAAGCGCGTGAGCGCAGCGGGCCCACGGAGGGGGAAGCGATGCGGCACGGTCACAGCGTGGCCCCGCCAGTAGAGGACCTCAACCTCTGGAACATCGTCTGCCGCCAGTTCGATAGGGCCGCGGCGACGCTCGATGTCCCGGAGGGGCTGCTCAAGCAGATCAAGGCCTGCAACGCCGTCTATTACGTCCAGTTCCCGGTCCGCTTCGGCGACCACTACGAGATCTTCCAGGGATGGCGCGCCGAGCACTCGCAGCACCGCAAGCCGACCAAGGGGGGGATCCGGTACAGCGAGTTCGTCACCCAGGAGGACGTCATGGCCCTCGCGGCCCTGATGACCTATAAGTGCGCCATCGTGGACGTCCCGTTCGGCGGGTCCAAAGGCGGGGTCTGCTTCAACCCCAAGAAGTACACCCGCGAGCAGGTGGAGAAGATCACCCGCCGGTACACCGCGGAACTGGTCCACAAGAACTTCATCGGCCCCGGCATCAACGTGCCGGCCCCCGACCTCGGCACCGGCGAGCAGGAGATGGCGTGGATCGCCGACACCTACGACGCCCTCACCTCGGGCCAGATTGACTCGCTCGCCTGCGTCACCGGCAAGCCGGTCAGCCAGGGGGGGATCCGCGGCCGCAAGGAGGCCACCGGGCGCGGGGTGCAGTACGGCATCCGGGAGGCCTTCAAGTTCCAGGAGGACCTGAAGCGGTGCAGCCTGAGCGGTGGCCTGGAGGGGAAGCGGGTCGCGATCCAGGGCTTCGGCAACGTCGGGTACCACGTCGCCAAGTTCCTCTCGGAGGAGGACGG
>JAHFDC010000138.1 GCA_023249205.1 Candidatus Methylomirabilota bacterium | reverse complement strand
TGGTGCTCGATCGGAAGATGATCCGCGAGCAGTTCCCATTCATCGCCGAGGATGTAGTGGGCATGCTGCACGTCCGGCGCTGCGGCTGGATGGATGCGCCGCAGCTGGGCAAGTGGTTGTTGGCTCAGGCGCAGGCGCGCGGTGTGCACGTGCGCCGGGATCGGGTGGAGAAGGTGACCGTAGCGAGCGGGCGGATTCAGACGATTCACCTCCTATCCGGCAATGAAGTCAGTACCGATACCTTCGTCATCGCGGCCGGCCCGTACCTCAAGCAGGTCGGAGAAATGCTGGGACTGGACCTCCCCGTTTTCAACGAACTGCACGGCAAGATGGCGTTCGAAGATACCTCGGGGGTCGTCCCGCGCGATGCGCCCTTGATGATTTGGAACGACCCGCTGTACCTCTCCTGGACCGAAGCGGAGCGGCGGGAACTGGCGGCGACTGACGAAACGCGCTGGCTGCTCGAGGAATTCCCGGCCGGTGTCCACTTTCGCCCGCGGGGAGACACCGCAAACCCGACGCTGCTGGTTATTTGGACGTACGACACCAAACCGCAGGAGGCGGTCTGGCCGCCGACATTCGATTCCCAATACCCCGAAGTTCTGCTGCGGGGCCTGGCGCGGATGATTCCCGGCCTGGCTGCGTACTTCGGCCAGGGAAGGCGGGCCTATGTGGATGGCGGGTACTATTGCAAGACCCAGGAGAATCGGCCGCTGATCGGGTACCTTCCGGTTGGAGGGGCCTACGTCATCGGCGGGCTGTCCGGCTACGGCGTCATGGGGTCGCAGGCGGCCGGAGAACTCCTGGCTGCCCACGTTACGGGCGGGGATTTGCCCGACTATGCGCCGGCCTTCCTGCTCGAGCGGTATGGAGATCCTGCTTACCGGTCGCTGCTGGCGCACTGGGATGCCTCGTCGGGCCAACTGTAGCGCACGCAGCTGTTCGGGCGACTGGACGCAGTCTTGACTTTGAGTAGACCTAGACTGGAACACTTGAATATTAGGTAGATACATCATAAAGACTAATGTCTTACTTTATCGCTTTTTGACGTTCTTTTTCTCCTTGTCTCCCCATGAGGCGATACAACTTCCACCACGTGGATGTCTTTGCGGACGGGCCGCTTGCCGGCAACCCGCTGGCGGTCTTTCCGGAAGCCGAAGGGCTGACGGATGCCGAGATGCAGGCGATCGCCCGCGAGTTCAACCTCTCCGAGACGACCTTTGTCCTGCCGCCAACTGACCCGGCGGCGGCCTACCGAGTCCGGATCTTCACGCCCGCCAGCGAGCTCCCTTTTGCCGGCCACCCGCTGGTCGGCACTCCGTGGGTGATGGCGCAGGAGGGCAAAGTGGCGCTGCGGGCACCCCGGGCCGAGTTCCGCCAGCAGGTAGGGATCGGCACCCTGCCAGTCACGCTCGAGACCGAGCCCGACCCGGAGGCGACGGATGGCACCCGTCTGCGCGTGCGGCGGGTCGTGATGACACAGGGCACCCCGCGCTTTGGCCCTGAGGTTTCGGAGGCCGACCGCGCGGCCGTTGCAGCGGCGCTGGGTCTCCCGCCGAGTGCGGTCGGCCTTCCGGGGCTGCCGCCGCAAGTCGTCTCGACCGGGCTCGCGCACCTCTTCGTCCCCGTCGGCACCGTGGAGGCGGTGGCAGCCCTTCAGCCGGACCTCGCGGCGGTGGGGCGGCTCACCGAGCGGCTCGCCGTGATCGGCATCTACGCATTCGCCCTTATCCGGCCACCCGCGACGGGTCCCGCCACACCCGTCGAGGTCCGCTCCCGCTTTTTCGCCCCCTCCCAGGGCATCTCCGAGGACCCGGCGACCGGCTCGGGTGCTGGCCCCCTGGCCGCATACCTGTCGGCACGCGGCCGCCTCCCCGGGGGGCGGCTGACGGTCCACCAGGGAATCGAGATGGGACGACCCTCGCGCCTCGAGGTGGAGATCGAGGCAAGAGATGCGGACGGCGGGACCGTAGTCCGGGTGGCCGGGCGAGTCGTGCCGGTCATCACCGGAACGCTCATCCTTCCGTAGGCCGCCCAGAGCCACCGGGTTCGCGCCCACTCCGCACGACCCGCCGTTCCAATCTGGAGTCCGTACTCTTGGGGATTTCATCTCGTCGGTCGGGAGAGGTGTGCCCTCGCCGCCGTCACCGCAGCCCACCGGGCTGCCTTTCGAGGGGCTCGTCGGCGATACCCTGCCCCGGGACGGCTTCGATGATTCTTCCCGGGCCTCCGGCCCCGGTTGCTGCGTGACAGGGCCCTTCGGAATGCTTGACCCCCTGACCCCAAACTGATAGGGTCGCGCGTATCCGCAAACGCCGGAGCTGGCTGCGAAGATCCAGAAGGTCCTCACCACGATGACGGAGAATCCCTCCGGCCGCGCCGTCATCGCGAAGAGTACCAAGAAGCTGAGCGGCCATGCCCCCAGCGACGACGCCACATCGGCGTCGTCCGGCGGACCGCCAAGATTGCCGGGGTCAAGTAGTCCCTCCCGCAGAAGGAGGAACGCCATGCGTCGTCTGTGGTCATGCCTGGGGGTGGTTTCCCTCGCGGTCCTGTGGGTCACCCTTCCCGCCCGGGCTGCGGAGACCGTGAATGCCTATTCCATCTGGCCGGAGAACTGGGCCAAGCCGATGTTCGAGGAGTTCGAGAAAGCGACGGGGATTCACGTGAATTTCATCCGCTTCTCGTCCGGCGAGGCACTGGCCCGGGTGATCGCCGAGAAGAACAACCCCCGCGTGGATGTGCTCTTCGGCGGTCCGGTGGAGACCCACGCCGCCGGCATCAAGGAGGGAATCTTCGAGTCCTACAAACCGCCTGCCTTCGCCGTGCTGCCGCCCCGCTTCAAGCATCCGGAGGGGCAGTGGGTGGCCATCGCCGATGACCCGCTGGTCTTTATGAGCAACAACAAGTTCCTGAAGGAGAAGGGGCTGAAGCCCCCGGCCTCCTGGGACGACCTGCTGGATCCCGCCTATAAGAACCAGCTCCAGATGGCGGACGCCCGGACCTCCGGGACCGCCGTCACCCGGATCTTTTCCATCCTTGAGGTGCACAACCGCGACGAGGAGAAGGCGTTCGCCTACATGAAGAAGCTGCGTCCGAACGTGCAGGTCTACACCAAGAGCGGCGGCGGCGGGACGATCCCCGTCGGGCTGGGGCAGGCCGGAGGCGGCATCTTCTTCATCGTGGATGCCCTGAAGACGAAGCAGGAGGGGTACGACGTCTCCGTCTCCTTCCCTAAGGAGGGGATCGGCACAGCGGCTGAGGCGATCGCTCTGGTCAAGGGGGCCAAGAACCCGGCCCTGGGGAAGAAGCTGATCGACTGGGCCTCGTCGCCGGCCATGCAGTCCCTGTTCGCCCCGTACAAGATCAACTTCGTCCCGGCCCACCCGGAGGTGGGGGTAGAACCCAGCCTGGCGGAGGTCCTGAAGGGGGCCAAGATTTTTCCCATTGACGACAGGTACGCCGGGGACAACCGGAAGCGGATCGTGGAGCGCTGGGTGAAGGAGGTCCTGAACCCGTAGCCACCGCCACATTACCCGCGATCACGCCCGCGCCGGCGAATGCCGGCGCGGGCCGTCTCCCCATGCCCGCAGCCGCCATTCCCGCCCCCCGACCTTCCTGGTTCCGGGACCCAGTCCTCACGGGAACCGTCCTGGTGCTCTGGGTGCTGCTCTTCCTCTTCGTCCTGTACCCGCTGAGCGCGCTCCTCGTCCGGAGCTTCGTCCAGGGCGGCCGCTTCACCCTGGCGAACCTCCTGGTAATTCTCGGAGACCCGTCGCAGCGGCAGGCCTTCTGGAACAGCCTCCTTCTGGGGAGCCTGGTCGGGGTCTGCGGCACGTTCCTCGGCCTCCTGTTCGCCTTCACTGCTGTCCGCGCCAACCTGCCCCGCCCCTGGACCAGTGTCCTGGACGCGGCCGTCATCCTCCCCCTGATCTCCCCACCCTTCACGACCGCTATTGCCATGATCTTCTCCTT
>JAHFDC010000137.1 GCA_023249205.1 Candidatus Methylomirabilota bacterium | reverse complement strand
GGGGACCGACGGCGAAAAGATGTCCAAGAGCCGGAACAACTGCATCTACCTGGCGGAGCGCCCCGAGGAAGTCACCGCGAAGGTCCGCCCCATGATGACCGACCCGGCCCGGAAGCGGCGGAGCGACCCCGGCGACCCCGAGAAGTGCCCTGTGTACGACCTGCACAAGGTCTTCACGCCGATCGGGGTGCGGGAGCAGACCATCATCCCGGGCTGCACCCGGGCCCTCTTCGGCTGCCTCGACTGCAAGGATGTCCTCCTCCAGCACATGCTCCCCGTGGTGAGCCCGATCCGGGAGAAGCGCGAGGAGTTGATCGCCCGCCCGGCCCAGATCGCCGAGGTCCTGAACGACGGCTCGGCCCGGGCCCGGGCCGTGGCATCCGCCACGCTGAAGGAGGCCCGGGAGGCCATGCATCTGACCTAGGAAGTGGGCCCGCATAAGAGAGTCGAACCTGGCCTACAGGGCGCAGGGGGGGTTGACGGGCCCAAGATTTTGTAGTACCGTCCCGAAAAGTCCCCACATCTCGTGGGGGCCGGCCCAGGGGACGGAGGTGAACCTATGGTACACGGGCCGCTCGAAGAAGGACTGACCTTCGACGACGTGATGCTCCTGCCCGCCCGCTCGGAGATCCAGCCCAAGGACGTGGACGTCTCCGCCCACCTGACCCGCCGCATCCCCATCAACATCCCGATCGTCAGCGCCGCCATGGACACGGTCACCGAGGCGAGGCTCGCCATCGGCCTCGCCCGGGAGGGGGGCGTTGGCATCATCCACCGGGCGATGCCGGCGGAGGCCCAGGCGGCCGAGGTGGACAAGGTCAAGAAGTCCGAGTACGGGATGATCGTGGACCCGATCACCATGCGCCCCAACCAGAGGATCGTCGAGGCGCTGGACGTGATGCAGCGCTATCGGATCTCCGGGGTCCCCATCACCGAGGACGGGGTGCTGGTTGGCATCCTGACCAACCGGGACCTGCGCTTCGAGACCAAACTCGATCTGCCCATCAGCGTGGTGATGACGAAGGACAACCTCATCACGGCGCCGGTGGGGACGACGGTCGAGGAAGCGAAGGAGATCCTCCACCGGAACCGGATCGAAAAACTCCTGGTCGTGGACGAAGAGTTCAACCTGAAGGGCCTCATCACCATCAAGGACATCGAGAAGCGGAAGAAGTACCCGAACGCCTGCAAGGACGGGCTGGGGCGGCTCCGGGTGGGGGCGGCGGTCGGGGTGCACGAGGACGCCGAGGAGCGGGTCCCCTTGCTCCTCAAGGCCGGGGTGGACCTCGTGGTCGTGGATACCGCCCACGGCCATTCCCTGGGGGTCCTGGAGACGGTCCAAACGCTGAAGGACCACTACCCCGACCTGGAGGTGTTGGCCGGCAACGTGGCCACGGAAGAAGGGGCCGAGGATCTCATCCGGGCCGGGGCGGACGGGGTGAAGGTCGGGATCGGGCCCGGCTCCATCTGCACGACGCGGGTGGTGGCCGGGGCCGGGGTGCCGCAGATCACGGCCATCCTGGCCGCGGCCCGCGCGGCGAGCCGCCACGGCGTTCCCCTCATCGCCGACGGGGGCGTGAAGTTCTCCGGGGACGTGACGAAGGCGTTAGCGGCCGGCGCCTCCACGGTCATGATCGGGGGCATGTTCGCCGGCACGGAGGAGAGCCCCGGGGAGATGGTGATCTACCAGGGGCGCTCCTACAAGGTGTACCGGGGGATGGGCTCCCTCGGCGCGATGCAGCGGGGCGGGCGCGACCGGTACTCTCAGGAGGAGGAGACGGAGACCGGGAAACTGGTCCCCGAGGGGATCGAGGGCCGGGTCCCGTACCGGGGGACGCTGGCCGCCACCGTGTACCAACTGGTCGGGGGGCTCCGCGCCGGCATGGGCTACTGTGGCTGCCGGACCGTGGAGGAGCTGTGGCGCACCGCGCGCTTCATCCGGATCACCAGCGCCGGCCTCCGGGAGTCGCACGTCCACGACGTCATCATCACCAGGGAGGCCCCGAACTACCGCCTCGAGTCCTAGCCCGGGCCGCGGATGCGCCGCGGCCCGCCTCCCTCCGTCCTGCCCCGGAGTCCTGCGGATGCGGCGCGACCCGTGTTCCCATCCGGCCCCGGAGGCCGCCGATGCGCCGCTGGCTCCTCTTGGTCGTCGCCCTCTTCCTCCCGCTCTTCCTCGCTCCATCTGCCTCCCCGGAACACGAGCCGTGCGTGGACGTCAGTTCTCGGCCCTTCCGGCAGGGGATGAATTCCATCATCCGGGGCGAGGTGCGGAACCGGTGCCCCTATGAAGTCCGCGACCTGCGCGTGACGCTCGAGGCCGTGGATGGTCAGCAGAGGCCGCTGGAGCGGGCGGAGTACGGGGTGAGCCCGTCGAGCCTGGCACCCGGCGGGATGGCAGGCTTCGCGGGGGTGGTGCGGACGCCGGAGGGCACAGTGGCCGGAAACGCCCGCGCCTCCTGGAGTCACGACTGATGCGTCGAGATAAACGCACCTCTCAGCGCGACGATCGCCCTTCCGCCGATCGCCGAGCCTCCGAGCGGGCCAATCGCCCGGCCCTCCAGCGCCCCGCGGGCGCGCCGCTCACGAGCAAACATCTCGCGCCGCCCACTGCGCCGCGGGAGCGGGTCCTGGTTCTGGACTTCGGCGCGCAGTACTCGCAACTCATCGCCCGCCGCGTCCGGGAGGCGGGGGTGTACTGCGAGATCTTTCCCTTCAATGCGGCGCCGGCGCGGATCGCGGCTTTCGCGCCCAAGGGCATCATCCTGTCGGGCGGGCCGGCCAGCGTTTATGATGCCAACGCGCCAACGGTGGGGCGGGACCTCTTGGACGGCCAGCGGCCGGTCCTGGGCATTTGCTACGGGATGCAACTGCTGGCCCACTTGCACGGCGGCGAAGTCGTGGCCTCGGGCGCGCGGGAGTACGGCCACGCGGACCTCCGAGTGGACGACGCCGCGGGTCTTCTGGCCGGCCTCGGGCCGACGACACGGGTCTGGATGAGCCACGGCGACAAGGTCCTCCGACTCCCGGCTGACTTCGTCGCGATCGCCCATACGGCGAACGCGCCCAACGCGGCCATGCGGCACCGCGAGAAGCCGGTGTACGCCGTCCAGTTCCACCCCGAGGTCGTCCACACCCCCCAGGGCAAGAGGATCCTGGAGAACTTCCTCTTCCAGATCTGCGGCTGCGCTCCCACCTGGAACATGCGGTCATTCGTCAAGGGGGCGGTGGACGCCATCGCCGAGCGGGTGGGGGAGAAGCAGGTGCTTTGCGCGCTCAGCGGCGGCGTGGACTCCTCCGTGACGGCACTCCTGGTCCACCGGGCCGTCGGGGAGAGGCTCACCTGCATCTTCGTGGACAACGGCCTGCTCCGAAAGGGGGAGGCCGCGAGCGTCCGGAAGACCTTCGCCGAGCACTTCGGCGTCCGGCTCGTGGCCGTGGACGCCGCGGCGCAGTTCCTGGCCGCCCTCCGGGGCGTGGCCGATCCCGAGGAGAAGCGCCGGATCATCGGCGCAGAATTCATCCGGGTCTTCGAACAGGAGGCGAAGCAGCTCGGGAGCGTGGAGTTCCTGGCCCAGGGGACCCTTTATCCCGACGTGATCGAGAGCGTGTCGGTCAAGGGACCGTCCGCCACCATCAAGACCCACCACAACGTGGGCGGCCTGCCCTCCTGGATGCGCTTCGACCTCATCGAGCCCCTGCGCGAACTGTTCAAGGATGAGGTCCGGGAAGTGGGTAAAGAACTGGGTGTGCCGGAGCAGATCCTGCGGCGGCACCCGTTCCCGGGGCCCGGGCTGGCGGTCCGGTGCCTTGGGAAAGTGACGAGGCAGCGTCTGGACCTGCTCCGGGAGGCCGACGCCATCGTGGAGGAGGAGGTGACCCGGGCCGGCCTCTACCGGGATCTGTGGCAGGCCTTCGCCGTCCTGCTCCCGGTCCGGACAGTCGGGGTCATGGGCGACGCACGCACCTACGAGCACGTGGT
>JAHFDC010000136.1 GCA_023249205.1 Candidatus Methylomirabilota bacterium | reverse complement strand
AAGTTGTCGCTGCCGGCGAGCGCGATCCCCTGCTCCGAGAGCCAGCGGGCCCCCTCCAGGGTGACGCCCGGGACGCCGGCCTCGTCGTAGTACTTGCGGGAGGGCCAGTGCCGGATCCAGCCGGTCCGGACCAACGCGGCGTCCCCGGGCCTGAGCGTCGCCTTCGCGCGGCGGGCGGCCGCTTCCAGCTCCTTCGCGCCGATCGCCGCCGTCTCCGGCAGGACCGGCACGCCCGCCTCCGCGGCCACGTCCAGGAGGACGCCACGCCGGACCTGGGGGGCCACCTCCTCGATGCCCCGGGTACTCAGCCCGGCGGTCTTGGTCTGCACCGCGGCCGCCTCCAGCCCCCCGTAGAGCCGCCCGTCCCGCGAGAAGTGGCCCAGGGCATCCAGGTGGGTGCCGGTATGGGTCCCGCAGAGGAAGAGGTCCAGCGAGGAGGAGACCCCCTCCGGCAGGAGGACATCGCCGTGGTTGCGGACGACCGAGAAGGCGTAGGGGATGTGCCGGGGGAGGTGGGGCATCCCCGGGAAGTACTCGACGGCCAGATCAAAGACCCGCCCCTCCGCCAGGACCGCCGCGAGCGTCGCCCCATCCATCTCACCCTCCCTGGAGCCGGCCCCTGCCATGAAGCATGGCACCCGGGTCCCTAGTGCAGTGTCCCATCGATCCGGGACCCCCTTTTGGGGGGCGAGCCGTGGAGCGCGGAGCAACGATCTGGTTGCCTCCATTGGAGCCTGGCTAGCCGCCGGCAATGGCCCCTACGACAAACAAGGGCTCCGCCCCCGACGCGACCGCGTCGGGCAGTGGGGTGTCCGGCAGCTCATGGGACAGATCCTCCTCGCAGGCGAAGAACCGCAAGAACGGTCGGCGCTTTTGCGTGACGTGGTCGCGGATTGTCCCGCGCAGCATCGGATAGCGGGCCTCGAGCGCGTCGAGGACCGAGCGCTGCGTCACCGGACCGTCAACCTGGAGTTCGACCTTTCCGTCGGCGCGCGCCAGCGTCCGCAGATGGGGCGGGAGCACGACCCGGATCATGGCAGTGTCTGGACTTCGACGGACAGGACGGCCGGAAGATCGCGGACAATGGGAGCCCATCGGTCACCGGCGTCGGCCGATACGTACACCTGCCCGCCAGTGGTGCCGACATACACGCCGCACGGATCGAGCGCATCGACGGCCATCGCGTCGCGCAACACGTTGACGTAGCAGTCGCGTTGCGGCAAGCCTTTCGTGAGCGCCTCCCACTCGTTTCCGCCCGTCCGGCTGCGGTATACACGCAGCTTCCCGTCGGGCGGGTAATGCTCGGAGTCGCTCTTGATCGGGACGACGTAGATCGTGTCCGGCTCGTGCGCATGCACGTCGATCGGGAACCCGAAGTCGGTCGGTAAGTTCCCGCTGACCTCGTGCCACGACTCGCCGGCGTCGTCGCTGCGCATGACGTCCCAGTGCTTCTGCATGAACAGCACGCCCGGGCGCGACCGGTGCATCGCGATGCGGTGAACGCAGTGGCCCACCTCGGCATTCGGGTCGGGGATGTATTGGGACTTCAGGCCCCGGTTGATTGGCCGCCACGTCGTGCCGGCGTCGTCGGTCCGGAAGGCGCCCGCGGCCGAGATGGCGATGAAGATCCGGCCGGGGTCGCTCGGATCCAGGAGGATCGTGTGCAGGCACATCCCCCCGGCGCCTGGCTGCCAGCGGGGCCCTGAGCCGTGGCCGCGGAGTCCGGCGAGCTCCTGCCACGTCTGGCCGCCGTTGGTCGAGCGAAACAGCGCGGCGTCCTCCACCCCGGCGTAGACGGTCTCCGGATCGGTCAGCGATGGTTCGAGATGCCAGACGCGCTTGAACTCCCAGGGGTGCTGCGTGCCATCGTACCACTGGTGCGTGGTGAGGGGTTTGCCGGTTTCCGGAGAAGTGTCGTAGACGAATTTGTTGCTCTCGCCAACAGGCATGCCGGTTGGCGCGATCGTCATTCCCCCTCCGGGCGCCTCCCATGTCTTGCCACCGTCGCTCGAGCGCTGGATGATCTGCCCGAACCAGCCGCTGCACTGCGACGCATACAGCCGATTCGGGTCGACGGGCGAGCCCTTCAGGTGGTAGATCTCCCAGCCCCCCAAGTGGGGGCCACTAACATCCCACCGGTCGCGCTTGCCGTCGGCTGTCAAGACGAACGCGCCCTTGCGTGTACCCACCAGAACCCGCACTCCGCTCATCCCTTCCTCCTTCCTGAGTTTCCGGAGATGCTCGCCGGCGAGCATCTCGCCCAAAGGCAACCAAGCGGCGCACGCGCCGCGCCGCGAGGTAGGACACCAACGCCACGCACAGGATCACCAGCAGCGTCCGCAGGTACGTCGCGGCGAGCACCGAAACCCGATGCCCGTTCCAAACCTCACGCCGGGATGGGGCATACACCCAATGCGGCGGGAGTCTTGCCGGAGAACCGTGACACCGCAACGCCCTCCGCCGCCGAACGCCGCGGTTAAGCACCAGGCCGGACCGGCGGGGGCCTTGCGGCTTTTGCAAGGACCGTGACTAGACGGACCGTCAGGTTCAACCGCATGTTGGCCAGCCCGAAGCGATCCTCTGAACGGATAAGCCTAGCTCGTTTACGGTCTTATGACTCGGACAAGGGTCAAGGGTCCGCGGTTCACCGCACGAGCCCTGTGATGATTGCGAACTTCGATTCGGATCCTTGGCACGAGGAACTTCAAGAGAAGCGCTACGAGCGGCATTGGCCCGCTCCGGCCTCCGACAACAACGCGTCGTACCGAGTGCCATCTGTCTATCGCACTCTTTATACGGAGAATCGTCTGCTCAACATCATCGTATTCATCCATGGAGAGAAACATCCCACGACCCTTCGAGGGGCGCGCCAAATTGTAGATCCGCAGGTCCGGTTCTCGCACCCCCAGTCTTCGTGCTACGAAGCTGAGCGTTCTCTCTTCTTGGCCACTCGTCGGCCTGGGGTCGTTCCATCGTAACGCCACATAAAGGAGTTTCGGGGTCTCCGATCCGAACTCTCTTCCGGGAAGTCGCATAGCCCAATCCAGTGGAGCCAACTCAGCACGACGATTCAGCCACCTGGTCGTGAGTTCTCGCGGTTGGCTAACGCATGCTTCAGGCGCGGTGGGCGAGCGCGCGCCGATGGGACCGTCCCGGCCAGCGTAACCCGACCCGCCTCGGCCCGCACGTCCACGTCCAGGCGGGTGGTCTCCGCCTGGGCCTTGAGCACCGCCCTCACCGTGGCCGCCAAGTGGAGGTCGGCCAGCACCCGGCGCGAGGCATCCGTCGGGCGGAACCCCGGTCGCTCCTCCACCGCCCGGACCAGCGCCTCCTCCGGGACCTCGAACTCCCGGGCGGCCTCCCGGATGATATCCTGTCGGACGAACTCGTAGCCCAAGCGTTTGGCCACCTCGATCCCGACGTAGGTCCCCAGGCTCCCCATTTCCTTCGTCATGGCGATGACCGTCATGTCCTGCCTCCCGGGCGACCGCCCCCCGCTGCGCTTTCCGGCCGACCCGCCCGGTCAGTCTAGGCGAGTCCCTCCTTCGCGACAAGGCGATTCTCGCCCTGTCGGCCCGGCGGGTCGCAGAGAGGGGACAGGCGGGCGTTGCGGCCGGGGGAGGCGGATGGTAAGATGCCGGCGGCCGGGAGAGCGAAGCCCCTTCCCGGGTCCGGCCGAGGAGACGCATGGACCTGAGAGTGTTGCTCGACAGTTTGACGAAACTCCTGTACACCTCGCCCCTTCTGCTGGCGGGGGTCGTCGTCCTCCTGGGGGTCCTCCTCCTGCTGCTTGGGCGACAGTTCACGAGCGGGCGGGTCGAGCCGTTACTCTCCGACACCGGGGAGCCGGGTGCACCCCGGGCGGAAGACATCCCCCTGCGGATTCCGGAGTTGCTCTCCCCCGAGATTCGCAGGGCCCTCTCCGCCATCGAGATCCCGCCCCCACCCCCGACCCGCGGCAGGCTCCCGCCCTCTCCAGGCCCCCG
>JAHFDC010000135.1 GCA_023249205.1 Candidatus Methylomirabilota bacterium | reverse complement strand
CCCAGTTCCCCTGCCGGAGCATCTCCTGGCCCCGCGCGAACTGTTCCGCCGCCCGGGCCGTCAGCTCCCGGAGGCCGGCCGACGCCGGCGGCACCCGATCCTTGAGCGGCGCCCCGGGCGCGGGCGGCCGCGCCGCGGCCAACGCCTGCCCCGGTCCCCCGAAGAGCCGGGTGAGCGATCCCTCCAGCGTCTCCTCCATGGCGATCTGGCTCCCGAAGGCGGCAATCACGCGCTTGAGCTCGGGGAGCGACCCCCGCTCCGCCGACGCCAGGTAGAGGGGTTGCACGTACAGCAGCGACTTCTCCACCGGGATCGCCAGGAGCGATCCCCGGATCACCTGGGAGCCTTGCTGGTTCCAGAGGGACAGTTGCTGGGAGATGTAGGCGTCCTGGCTGATCCGGGCCTCGATCTGCCGGGGGCCGTACACCAGTTTCTGTTTCGGGAAGGTATAGACGAGCAGCGTCCCGTAGTGCGGGGGGTCGCTCCGCGCCGCGAGCCAGGCCGACATGTTGTCCCGGCGAGCGGGGGTGAAGGGGACCAGGAGGATGTACTCCTCCCTCGGCTCGCCGGGGAGGCGCATGATCGTGTAGTAGGGCTCCATCGGGACCTCCCGCGCCTCGCCGGCCCGGCGCGGGATGTGCCAGAGGTCCTCCTTGTTGTAGAAGACCTGCGGGTTCTGCATGTGGTAGGTGGCGTACATGCGGGCCTGGATGCCGAAGAGGCTGGTCGGGTAGCGAAGGTGGGCGCGGAGATCCTCCGGCATGGCGCCCAAGGGCTTGAAGAGGGTAGGGAACGCGGCCGCGTAGGCCTGGATGAGGGGATCACCCGGCTCGCTCACGTAAAAATTCACCGTCCCGTGGTAGGCGTCCACGGTCGCCTTCACGGCGTTCCGGATGTAGTTGCCGACTCGGGGGGTCGGCTCCGAGTAGGGGAACCGGTCGGAGACCGTGTAGGCGTCAATGAGCCAGATGAGCCGGCCGTCCCGCGTGAGCACCAGGTAGGGGTCGGTCTCGAACCGCAGGAACGGGGCGATCTTGCGGACCCGCTCGTCAATCCGGCGGTGCATGAGGATCCGGCTCTCCCCCTGGATGTTCTCGTTCAAGGGGATCCGGATGGTGGCGAAGCGGGCGGCGAAGAGGGCCTTGCGCCAGGCGGAGCCGATGGGGATCCCGCCGGTCCCGACGTAGGTGGTGTAGACGTTGTCCTCCCCCGCCGGGTAGTCCACCTCCTTCGCCGTCGTCTTCACGAAGACGTACTCGTTGCTCAGTTCGCCGTAGTAGATCTCCGGGCGGGTGACCTTGAGGGGGCCGGTGGATGCAGGGGGGATGTCCTGGATGTAAAACTCCGGCAACCCCTCCCGGCTGACGCGGCTGACCGGGCCCATCACGATCCCGTAGCCGTGGGTGAAGGCGAAGTGCTCGTTGATCCAGTTGCGGTTGGGCAGATGCTCGTAGGAGAGTTCCCGCGGGGAGACCATCGTCTGCTGGTACCGTCCGTCAATGACGTAGCGGTCGTTGTCCACGTCCACGAACTTGTAATAGGTCCGGATCTCCTGGAGTTGCCCGTAGGTGGCCAGGAGCGGCCGGTGGTCCCAGAGGCGGATGTTGTCAATGGTCAGGCGGTTGCGCCGCAGATCCTCCCAGGCCAGGCTCTCCTCCGCCGGGAACTCCACCTCCCGGACCTTGTCCAGGCTGTAGGCCAGCCGGGTGAAGCGGATGTTATGGGTGATATAGGGGGTCTCCACCGCGATCTCGTTCGGGATGACCCGGAGCCGCTGGAGGAGGGCCGGGTAGATCCCTTGCCCCACGATGGCCGCACCGATCAGCGCGATGAGGCCCGTGGCCAGCCAGCGGATCCCCGGCCGGTAGAGGTGCACGACGCAGAGGCCGGCGCAGACGAGGCTCAGGAGGGCCAGGAGCATGAGCGCCGGCCGCACCGCGTGGATGTCGGTGTAGGAGGCCCCGAAGACCACCCCCCGCGGAGACAGGAGGAGGTCGTAGAGGTCGAGTTGGAAGCCGGCCGCCTTCACGGTGAGGAGGGCTGCCCCCAGGAGCAGCAGGTGGCCGCGGGCCCATCGGCTCGCCCGGGGGCCGCGGGACGTGAGCTGGATCCCCCGGAAGAGGAGGTACGCGAGGACCGTGAGGAGCGCGCTGACCCCCAGGATCACCATCGCCCACCCGTAGAGGGTGTTGAGGAACGGGAGGGTGAAGAGGTAGAACCCCACGTCCTTCTCGAAGAGCGGATCGCTGATCCCGAAGATGCTGCCGTAGCGGAATCGCAGGAGGGTGTCCCAGTGCTGCGTGGCCTGGAGCCCGGCGAAGACGCTCAGGACCAGGATGCCGGGCAGCAGGAAGCGGCGGATGGCGGGCTCCAGGATGAAGCGGCTCGGCAGCCCGAGGTGGTTCTCCAGTTCGATGAGGACGTCGGTGGCGGGGGAGCGGCTGGCCAGGTACAGGTTCCCGTACACGGCGGCGAAGAAGAGGGTCCCGAGGAGAACCCCCAGGGCCGCCTTCGCCGTGAGGATCCGGAGGAAGACCCCCCGGTACCCCACCTCCCCGAACCAGAGCCAGTCGGTCAGAAGCGCAATCGCCTCGGCCGAGAGGAGGAACGCGGCCACGACCACGAGGAGGAGAATCAGCCGGAGGGTGAATCGTTGGGGCATCGGACTTCCGCCTGGCGCGCGCATGGCTAGGTAGCGCTGAGACCGAGGGGGAGGCTCAACGTCGCGATGGTCCCGCCCGTCTCCGGGTTGCGCGGAGCCCAGGAGAGCGTGAACGGGGCGGTCCCGGCCGCGGCGTGCTGGAAGAGGAGAAACCCCTCCACCCGGTGCCCCGGGACGACCCTCCCCTCCCGGAGCGCGAGCCGGATGATATCCCGCCCCGGGGGCCAGGCGTACGGGGCCTGGGCATAATAGGGATGGTAGGGATCATACGGATAGAAAAACGGGTCCGAGAGATACCCGTGGAAGAGGAACGGGTGCCGGTGGATGGCGGGGAGGATTTCGGTTCGGGAGGCGGCTGAGCCGTAGAGAATCGTCACCACCTCCAGCGGGCTCAATGCCCGGTACTCCCTCCTCCCGCTATCGAGGAGCAGGAAGTCCTCGAACCGGACGAAGACTGCGGCCTCCCCCTCGTTTGCCAGGTGGAGCAGGATGGGCGTCACCGAGCGGGCCAGGTCCGCCGGGCTGCCAGGCCAGGGTGCCGGGAGGGCCGTGAGCGCGAGGCCGGCCGTCCGAATGGCGACCCCCTCCCGCGGGGCATCCCCGGCCGGGGCGAGGGGGACCAGCCGAGGGGCAGCGCACGCCGCGATGCCGGCCGCGAGCAGGGTGAGGAGCAGGAAGCCAGAGCAGGTGAGGGGGGACCGCTGCATGGCGGAAGTCTAGCATGCCTCTTCGGGCAAGTCTGCCCTTGATTTTGGCAGGGAAATCGGTACGATAGCGCCGGCGCGGTTCCGAGGGTCCGCGCCGGAGTCCTCCGGCCCGCCAGAGTGCCCTGAAACCAAACGGCTGAACCCGTGGGGGAGGTCATGGAACGCGCCGACCTGGAAAAGATGACCATCATCAAGCTCCGGGAGTACGCCCTGGAGAAGCACCCGGGCATCCAGGGCGTCTCCGGGATGAAGAAGGAAGACCTCGTCGAGGCGATCATCGCCGAGGAGATGAAGTTCGGGCTTCGGCCGAAGGAGGTAAAGGGGGCGGCACCGGCGCCGCCCAAGGTGGGGGACCTGAAAGCGAAGGTCCGGGCGCTCAAGGGCGATCGGGACAAGGCCCTGGCCGGCAAGGACGGAGCGGGCCTCAAGACGATCCGAACGAAGATGAAGCGCCTGAAGCGGCAGATCAGGAAACTCAAGCAGGTGTCGTAGGCTCCGTGTGACAGGAGGTGGGGGATGCCGACCTACGACTTCCGCTGCAGCCGGTGCAGCAAGAAGTTCACGCTTACCATGACCATCAAAAAGCGGGAGGCCGCTCGGATCAAGTGCCCGAAGTGCGGGACGAACAAGCCGGAGCCCCTCTTCGGGACCTTTT
>JAHFDC010000134.1 GCA_023249205.1 Candidatus Methylomirabilota bacterium | reverse complement strand
CCAGGATCTCGCCGGGCTTGATCTCCGCCCCGATCCGGATAATCCCGCTCTCGTCCAGGTCCCCCAGGGCGTCCTCCCCCACGTTGGGGATGTCCCGGGTGATGTCCTCCTTCCCCAGCTTGGTGTCCCGGGCCTCGACCTCGAACTCCTCGATGTGGATGGAGGTGTAGCGGTCATCCTTCACCAACCGCTCGCTGATGAGGATGGCGTCCTCGAAGTTGTACCCCCCCCAGGGCATGAAGGCCACGAGGACGTTCTGGCCGAGCGCCAGCTCGCCGACGGCGGTGGCGGGGCCGTCGGCGATCACCTGGCCCTTCCGGACCCGCTCCCCCAGGTCCACGATCGGCTTCTGGTTGATACAGGTGTTCTGGTTGCTGCGCTCGAACTTCATCAGCGTGTAGACGTCCACGCTGCTCCCGTCGGTCCCCCCCCCATCCTCGGCCCCCTCGTCGGCCCGGACGATGATCCGCTCCGCCGAGACCGCCTCCACCACCCCGGCCCGCCGGGCCACCACGACGGCCCCCGAGTCCTTGGCCGACACGAACTCCATGCCGGTCCCCACGATGGGCGCCTCGGGCCGCATCAGCGGAACCGCCTGCCGCTGCATGTTCGCCCCCATCAGGGCCCGGTTGGCGTCGTCGTGCTCCAGGAACGGGACCAGGGAGGTGGAGACCCCCACCAGTTGCTTGGGGGAGACGTCCATGTAGTCCACCTTCTCCCGGGGGACCAGGACGAAGTTGCCCCCGCTGCGGGCGGAGACGCGTTCCGTGGCGAAGCGCCCGCGGGCATCCAGGGGGGCGTTGGCCTGAGCGATGGTGAACCGCTCCTCCACGTCGGCGGTCAGGTACTCGATCTCGTCGGTCACCCGCCCGTCCTTCACCTTCCTGTAGGGGGTCTCGATGAACCCGAAGTCGTTCACCCGGGCGTAGGTGGAGAGGGAGGAGATGAGCCCCACGTTGGGCCCCTCCGGCGTCTCGATGGGGCACATCCGCCCGTAGTGGGTCGGGTGCACGTCCCGCACCTCGAACCCCGCCCGCTCCCGGGAGAGGCCCCCCGGCCCGAGCGCGCTCAGCCGGCGCTTATGGGTCAGCTCCGCGAGCGGGTTGGTCTGGTCCATGAACTGGGAGAGCTGGGAGGAGCCGAAGAACTCCTTCAGGGCCGCCGAGACCGGCTTGGCGTTCACCAGGTCGTGGGGCATGAGGGTCTCCAGCTCCTGGGTGCTCATCCGCTCCCGGACCGCCCGCTCCATCCGGGACAGCCCGATGCGGAACTGGTCCTCCAGGAGTTCCCCGGCCGAGCGGACGCGGCGGTTCCCCAGGTGGTCAATGTCGTCCACCACCCCCTCGCCGGCCTTCAGGCGGAGCAGGTACCGGGCGATCGCCACGACGTCCTCCTGCCGGAGGACCCGGACGCCCAGGGGGACCTCCATGCCCAGCTTGCTGTTGAGTTTGAAGCGGCCGACCTTGGAGAGGTCGTACCGCTTGGGGTTGAAGAAGACCGAGTCCAGGAGCGCCCGGGCGCTCTCCACCGTCGGCGGGTCCCCGGGCCGCATCCGCCGGTAGATCTCGACCAGCGCCTCGTCCTCGGAGCGGGTGCCGTCGCGCAGCAGGGTCTCCCGGATCTCGAACTGCTCCCGCCCCTCCCCGCCGTACAGGAGCAGCAGCCGCTCCACGCCGCGCTCGATGATCCGCTCCAGGGCCTCGGCGCTGAGGTCCCGGGAACACTCCAGCAGGACCTCCCCGGTCTTCCCGTCCACCACGTCCACCGCGGCGATCCGGCCCGCGAGATCCTCCTGATAGAGGGCGATCTGCCGGATGCGGGCGGTGACGGCCTTCTTCACCGAGGCCCGCGAGAGCTTCTTCCCGCGGGGGAGGATGACCTCCTTGCTCCGCGGGTCCACCACGTCCTTGGCCACCCGCCAGCCCACCGCCGGGGAGACCTGGATCTCCTTCCCGTCCACCCGGTCCGTCAGCACCAGGGCGAATTCCTTCCCCCGCTCGATCTGGATCACGTCCCGCTCGTAGAAGAGGCGCAGGATCTCCTCGTTGGACCCGTAGCCGATGGCCCGGAGCAGGATCGTCGCCAGGAACTTCCGCCGCCGGTCCACCCGCACGTGCAGGATGTCGCTGGCGTCAAACTCGAACTCCAGCCAGGACCCCCGGTACGGGATCAGCCGGGCGCTGTAGAGGACCTTGCCGCTCGAATGGGTCTTCCCCCCGTCGTGGTCGAAGAAGACCCCGGGGGACCGGTGGAGCTGGCTCACCACCACCCGCTCGGTCCCGTTGATGACGAAGGTCCCGTGCTCGGTCATGAGGGGCATCTCGCCCAGGTAGACCTCCTGCTCCTTGATGTCCCGGATGCTCTTGGCCTCCCCCGCCCCCCCCTTGTCCCAGACCACCAGGCGGAGGGTGACCTTGAGGGGGGCGGAGTGGGTCATCCCCTTCTCCCGACACTCCACGGGGGCGTACTTGGGCTGCGCGAACTCGTACTTCACGAACTCCAGGGAGGCGGAGTCGTCGTAGTCATTGATGGGGAAGATGCTCGTGAAGACCCCCTGCAGGCCGATCTGCTCCCGGCGATCGGGAGGGATCCGCTGCTGCAGGAACTGCTCGAAGGAGCGGCGCTGGATCTCGATCAGATTGGGGATCCCGATGATCTCCGGGATCTTGGCGAAACTCATCCGGTCCCCCGCCCCCTTAGTTTTGAGGACTGCCATTGGCGATTCCCCTCGGGCGCGTGCGCCCCTCGGCTACTTCACCTCGACCGTCGCCCCGGCGGCCTCCAGCTTGGCCTTGATGTCCGCCGCCTCCTGCTTGGAGATCCCCTCCTTCACCGGCTTCGGGGCGCCATCCACCAGGTCCTTCGCCTCTTTCAGGCCGAGCCCGGTGATGACCCGGATCTCCTTGATGACCTGGATTTTCTTCTCGCCGAACCCCGCCAACACGACGGTGAACTCCGTCTTCTCGGCTGCGGCGGGCGCCGCAGCGAGCGTGCCCGGGGCCGCGGCGACCGGAGCGGCCACTGCCGCCGTCACCCCGTACTTCTCCTCCAGCGTCTTCACCGCCTCGTGGAGTTCGAGGACCGTCCAGGAATCCAATGCCTCCACAAAGTCCTGCACGCTCACCTTGGCCATGACCCCTCCCGTCGCCGACGACCCGAAGGTACCGGCGGAACCCTTGCCTATCCGCCCTGCTGCTGCTTCTCGCGTTGCGCCCGCACCTGATCCACTGCCACCACGAACCCCCGCAGGTTCCCCTGCAGGACACCGCAGAGCCGCCGGAGCGGGGCCTGGAGTGCCCCCACGAGCCGAGCGAGGAGGACCGCCCGCGACGGGAGGGCGGCCAGAGCGAAGACCTCCTCCCGACTGACGATCCTGCCCTCCAGGATGCCGCCCTTGATCTTGAGCTGGGGGAGGGCCCGTGTAGCCTGCGAGAGGATCCGCGAGGGGGCCAGCGGGTCCCCCCGGGCGAAGGCGATGGCCGTGGGGCCTTCCAGGAAGGGGTGCAAGCCGGTCAGCCCCAGCTCCTGGGTCGCCCGGCGGGCGAGGGTATTCTTCACCACGCGGAACTCCACCTGCCCCTGCCGGAGCTGCCGCCGCAGCTCCGTGAGATCGGCCACCGTGAGCCCGCGGTAATCGGTGAGCACGGCCCCCTGGGCGGCGCGCAGCGCCTGCCCCAGCGCCGCCGCCCGTGCGACCCGTTCCTCCCTGCGCCCTTTCCCGCTCGTCGCCTGGACCATCCGCGTCCCCCGTCAGGAAGCCTTCGCCAGGGCGGCCACGCTTCCCGGGTCCACCGGGATGCCCGGGCCCATGGTGGAGGAGATGGTGATCCCCTTGAGATACTTCCCCTTGCTCGTGGTCGGCTTGGCCCGGATGATGGCCTCAAGAAGGCTCCGCGCGTTCTCGGCCAGTTGCGCCGCGGTGAAGGAGGCCTTGCCGAAGGGGGCGTGGATGATCCCGGCCTTCTCGACCCGGTACTCGATCTTCCCCGCCTTGAACTCCCGGACGGCCCGGGCAACGTCGAAGG
>JAHFDC010000013.1 GCA_023249205.1 Candidatus Methylomirabilota bacterium | reverse complement strand
ATTATCCCGCGCAAGTTCGCCTGCGGTGGGAGGTGGTCGGGTGAGCCTGTGGGAGGCGACCATCCTGGGAATTGTTCAGGGCCTCACGGAGTTTCTGCCGGTCAGCAGTTCGGCCCACTTGGTCCTCGTGCCCTGGGTCCTCGGCTGGCGCGACCCTGGTCTCACCTTTGATGTCACCGTCCACCTGGGGACGCTTCTTGCTCTGCTCTTGTACTTCGGGAGGGACCTGGCGCACCTGGCGCGGCGGCTTCTCGTGGGAGCGCCGGACGGCAGGCGTCTCCTGAGTGCCCTCATCGTGGGGACACTCCCGGGGGCGGCGGCCGGCTACTTCGCCAAGGGGTTCTTCGAGACGCTCTTCGCTCGTCCGGACTGGGTCGGGGTCTTTCTCCTGGGGACGGCGGTCCTCCTCGCGGTGGCGGAGCGGGCCGGCCGGCGCTCCAGGTCCCTGGCAACCCTGGGTGCTCCCGAGGCCCTCTGCATTGGGGTGGCACAGGCGGTGGCCATCGCGCCGGGCATCTCCCGATCGGGGTCCACGATCGCGGTCGGCCTCCTCCTCGGGTTCACGCGGGAGGCGGCGGCCAGGTTCTCGTTCCTCCTGGCCATCCCCATCATCCTGGGGGCGGGCGCGTATCAGTTCCTCGGCCTCCGGCACGCGGGTGTGGTGTCTATCGCCTGGGGCCCCCTCCTCGTCGGCTTTTTCGCGGCGTTTGCGGCGGGCTACGCCGCGATTGGCGGGCTCCTCCGCTACCTCCGGACCCGCTCGCTCTATCCCTTCGCCTTTTACTGCCTGCTCGTCGGCGCGCTCGTCGTGGTCGGGATCTGGGTTTCCTGACGCGACGGGCGACTCAGGCTTCGCCGGCGGCCTCGGTCACCGCCGCCTTCCGCCGGGCCTTCTCGATGAGGCGGGCGGCCAGGATCCCGAGCTCGTAGAGCAGGCAGAGGGGGACGGCCATCAGGGTCTGGTTGAAGACGTCGGGGGTGGGGGTGAGGATGGCGGCGAGGGTGAAGTTCACCAGGACGGCGTACTTGCGGTTGCGGGCGAGGAACTTCGCAGAGATGAGATTCGCCGCCGCCGCGACGGCGATGGCGAGCGGCAACTGGAAGACTACCCCGAAGGCGAGGAGGAACTTGACGGAGAAATCAATGAATTGTCCCACCGACAGCATGGGCTTGAGCCCCTCCGTCTTGTAGGTCAGGAGAAAGTTCATGGAGAAGGGGAGGACCAGGAAGTAGCAGAAGGCGATCCCGGCAAGGAAGAAGACAACCGAGAGGAAGACGAACGGGAGGGCGAACCGCTTCTCCCGCTGGAGGAGCCCGGGGGCTACGAACTTCCAGACCTCGTAGAGGACGATCGGCAGCGCGATCAGCAGTCCCGTGAGGAACCCCAGCTTCAGGTGCGCCCAGAAGGCCTCCGCCGGGGCGAGGAAGACCAGGTCCGGGGGGACCCGGGGGAGCGCCACCAGATAGGGGTACGTCCACTGAATGACAAGGCTCGTCGCGAGGGTCCGTTTCAGGAGGGCGAGGACGTACTCGGAGTAACTGAAGGAGAGGGCGAAGCCGATCCCGATCGCGATCAGGCAGACGACGATCCGGCGCCGGAGTTCCTCCAGGTGGGCGAGGAAGGGCATCTTGGCGTCGGTCATGCGGGGGGGCCTTCCGGCTTGCGGGAGGCAGGTTCCGTCCCGGCCGGGGACTCGGGAGCCGGCGGAGCACCCTCCGGGGGGGGCGGGGGGGTCGCGGGAGGGGGCCCGGCCGGCGGGGCGGCGCTGGCCGCTAGCGGAGGAGCGGGCTCTTCCGCCGCCGCGACCTCGGCCGCCCAGCCTTGCTTCAGGTCCTCGGACGCCCGGCGCAACTCCCCCAGAGCGCGTCCCAACTGCTTCCCGATCTCCGGCAACTGCTTCGGCCCGAAGATCAGCAGCGCCAGGACGAACAGGAGGATCAGTTCGGGCATCCCGATGCCGAACATCGCCGCCCCCTCCTCCGCCCATCACGGGCTCCCGCCCAGCCTAGTGGCCGCTTTCCCGGGGTGTCAAGCCGAATTTCCCCCGCGCCCCTGTCAGGTCGAGCCGCGGCCTCTTCGAGGCCGCGACCGCGAGTTGGGAAGCTCCGGGTGGGCGTGGTTCAGCAGGACGGGGAGCCGGATGCGGGGAATGGTCCCGCCGAGGGACCCGGCGCGGCCGCGGGTGAGGGTCAGGCCCAGCGACTGAACAGGAGGTAGGTGAGGTAGGCCACGAGGCCGGACCCCGGAAGGGTGAAGGTCCAGGCGGAGACGATTTTTCGGTGGTGGAAGCCTATGGGTCGGAATTGCGTGGCCCTGGCGAAATTGTCCCCTTCGGACCGCCGGCTCACGCTAGGCACCAGCGAGGTGAAGGAGGAGCCAGGTCGCCGCGGCGATGAGGGCCGATGCGGGGACCGTAAAGACCCACGCCCAAACGATGCGCCCTGCTACCCCCCACCGCACTGCGGAGAGTCGCTGCAATGCCCCCACCCCCACGATCGCGCCGGTAATCGTGTGCGTTGTGCTCACGGGAATCCCGCCGATGGCCGTCCCAAGGAGGGTCAGTGTTCCGGCGGCCTCGGCGCAGAATCCCCCGACCGGGCGCAGCTTCGTAATCCGCATGCCCATGGTCTTGACGATCCGCCAGCCTCCAGCCAGGGTGCCGAGCCCAATCGCGGCGTGCGCTGCCATGATCACCCAGAAGGGGACGTAGAACTCGCGACCGAGATGGCCTGTGGTGAAGAGGAGCACCGCGATGATGCCCATCGTTTTTTGCGCGTCGTTTGTCCCGTGGCCCAGACTGTAGCCCGCTGCCGACAGGAGCTGGAGGTGGCGAAAAAGCTTGTCCACGCGGCCGGGAGCAGCCCTCCTGAAGGTCCACACGGTGGCCAGCATTAACCCGAACCCCAGCGCCAGCCCGATCAGGGGCGCCAGGACCATGAATACTCCGATCTTGATGAGCCCGGCGACGAGCAGCGATGCGAACCCAGCCTTCACGACAGCGGCGCCGGCAAAGCCGCCAATCAACGCGTGGGAGGAGCTGGTAGGGAGTCCCCAGTACCAGGTGATGAGGTCCCACAGGATGGCACCCATCAGGCCGGCGAGGATCACCCATTGATCGACGACGCTGGCTTCCACCACGCCTTTGCCCACAGTCGTTGCGACCTGGACGCCGAAGCCGAACGCGGCGACGAAATTGAAAAAGGCCGCCCAGACGACCGCCTGAAGTGGCGTTAACACGCGGGTTGAAACAACGGTAGCGATCGAGTTGGCGGCGTCGTGAAAGCCGTTGATGAAGTCGAAGATGAGGGCGACGAGGATGATCAAGACGACGGTGGTCAGCAAGATTCGACCCGAGTTGTGCACGAATCCCTATGGAGGGGAGCTGCGAGTTCCAGAAAGAGGGGTTGGCCCACCGAGGGGTGGGCCCGAAAGAGGCCCCAGGAGAGGGCCACCATGGCGGCGAAGATCGGCTTCAGGCCCTTCGCGGTCAGGACAGCACCCCCCCGTGCGCGAGCCCCGCACCGAGAACCCCGCCGATGATGAGCCGGGCCGGTTCGCTCATGCGTTCTTCAGGTAGATCCCCTCCAGGATGTTGGCGGCGTCCTCGCACCGGTCGGTCGCCGTCTCCATGGTCTCGTAGATCTCCTTCCACTTGATCACGTCAATGGGGGTGTGCCCCCCTTCGAAGAGGCGGGCGATCGCGTCCCGCGCCAGGTCATCCGCCTCGTTCTCGAGCCGGTTGATCTCCACGCAGGAGGGGATGACGTCCTTCATCGCCCGGAGGGAGTGGACCGCCTTGATGAGTTCGCTGCAGGACTCGGTGATAAGCCGGGCCAGGCGGCGGGCCTCGGGCGGGGTGTCGGCGATCTTGTAGAGGCTCATGCGGACCGCCACGGCCCAGATGAGGTCCAGGCAGTCATCGAGAGCCTTGGTGAGGTTGTGGATGTCCTCCCGGTCGATGGGCGTGATGAAGCTCCGGTGGAGCATCCGGATGATCTGGTGGGTGATCCGGTCCCCCTGGTGCTCCAGGTCCTCCACCTTCCGGACGGCGGCCGGGTCGGCCGTCCCCGCCTCGATCAGTTGCTCCAGGGCCTGCGCCCCGGCCAGGATGTTCTCGGCGGCCTGCTCAAACAGATCGAAGAACTTCTCCTCGCGCGGGATCAGGCGGAACATCGTGGTGTCTCCAGGACGGCCGCGTCAGCGGGCCCGCTGCGGCCGAAGCCGATGCCAGAGGAACCAGCCGGTCAGTCCCACGAGCCCGACCAGGATGACTCCCCCCAGGGGCCGGAGGAGATCCGCCACCTGCTCCCAGTGCTCCCCCAGGATGAACCCGGCCCAGGCCAGCGCGTACGACCAGGGAAGGGAGCCCGCGAAGGCGTAGAAGAGAAAGGGCCGGAAGGGCATCCGGGCGACCCCGGCCGGCAGCGAGATGAAGGTCCGGATGACCGGGAGGAGCCGGGCGAGGAAGGTGGCGGCGGAGCCGTAGCGGGCGAAGAACCGGTCGGCGCGCTCGAGTTCCGCCGGCGTGACCAGGACCCAGCGCCCATAGCGGAGGAGGGCCGCCCGCCCGCCCCGGGCCCCGACCCAGTAGGCCGCTGCCGAGCCGAGGGCGCAGCCCGCTGCTCCGGCGACCGCGGCCCCCCAGAGGCTGAACCGCCCCTGGGCGGCAAGGAACCCGGCGAACGGCATGATGACCTCGCTGGGGAGCGGGATGCAGGCGCTCTCCAGGGCCATGGCAACGACGATGCCCGGGTAGCCCGTGGCGGCCAGCGCCTCCGTGAGGAGACGGACGCCCGCCTCGAGCAGACCGGTCACGGGGCCCCGGCCGTCCGTTCGGTGATCATCCCCACGCTCTCGAACCCGGCCGCCTTGATCTCGTCCATCACCTCGATCACGGTGCCGTACGGGACGGCGGCGTCCCCGCGGAAGTAGAGGATCCGATCCTGGCGGACGGCCGCGGCCGCTTTGAGCCGGGCCCCCAGCGTCCCCCGGGGAACCGGCTGGTCGTTGAGGTAGATCCGCTGATCGCGGGCGAGCGTCAGGGTGAGGCGGTCCTCCGCCTTGGCGGTCCCCGTCCGGGAGCGGGGGAGTTCCACGTCCGTCCCCCGCTGGAGCATCGGGGTGGTCACCATGAAAATGATCAACAGGACCAACGTCACGTCCACGAGGGGCGTCACGTTGATCTCGGAGAGGAGGCGCCGGTCGCGGCGCGCCGGCCCCGCTGACGGGAGCATCCGACCTCCTACCGGGCGGCCTCCCGGAGGACGGCCTCCACCACCACTTGCCCGGCCCGGTCCATCTCCTGCGCGAAGACCTTCACCCGGCTGACGAAGTAGTTATACGCGACGACCGCGGGGATCGCAACGAAGAGGCCGGCCGCCGTGGCCACCAGCGCCTCGGCGATCCCGGCGGAGACCACGGCCAAGCCGCCGGCCCCCGTGCGGGCGATGGCCTGGAAGGCCTCGATGATCCCGAGCACGGTGCCGAAGAGGCCGATGAAGGGGCTCACGTTGGCCAGCGTGGCGAGGGAGGGGAGGCGGCGCTCGAGCGCGGCGATCCGGTCGGCTGTCTCCCGGGCCGTGGCCCCCCGGATGGCCTCCACGGTCGCTGCCAGGTCCGGCCCGGGGGCCAGAGCGAAGCGGCCCTCGAGCGCCCGGCGAAGAGCCGCGAGGCCAACCGCGAAGACGGCTGCCACCGGATGATCGGGGCGTGCCCCGCAGGCGGCCAGCGCATCGGCCACCTTCCCGGCGGCCAGGGCCTCCTCCACCTCCGCCCGCAGGGTCCTGAGGTACGCGGCGACCCGCCGGTAGGCCAACGCCCGTTCCAGGATGACCGCCACGGAATAGACGGAGCAAGCGGCCAGGATGACCAGGGTGATCCCGCCGCGGAGGAGGAGGTGAAGCACGCCCTGCTCGAACATCGTTTCGGTCCCTAGCGCCCCGGGTCGTAGAAAGTCGTCCGCCGGCCCCGTTCCCGGTGCCGTTCCAGGGCCAGCCCGATGAGGCGGTCAATCAGGGCCTGATAGGAGAGGCCGGTCGCCTCCCAGAGCTTGGGGTAGACCGACGTCGCGGTGAAGCCGGGGATGGTGTTGATCTCGTTCACGTAGATGTCGCCCGTCCCCCGCTCCAGAAAGAAGTCCACCCGGGCCATGCCGGCGCAGTCAATGGCGGCATACGCCTTCAGCGCCAGCGCCCGGAACTCCTCGGCCAGCCGGGGGGGGAGGGGCGCCGGGATCTTCGCATCGGCCCCCCCCGGGGCATACTTGGCCTGGTAGTCGTACCAGTCCCGGGCCGGGAGGATCTCCCCGGGGACCGAGGCCTCGGGGGCCTCGTTCCCCAGGACGCTGACCTCGATCTCCCGGGCGTCCAGCCCCCGCTCGACGATGAGCTTCCGGTCGTAGCGGGCGGCGAGGTGCAGGGCGGCGGCCAGGGTCTCCCGATTCACCGCCTTGCTGACCCCGACGCTCGAGCCCAGGTTGGCCGGCTTCACGAAGCAGGGGAAGGAGAAGCGCCGGGTGAGCGCGGTCAGGCACGCCTCCGGGCTCTCCTCCCAGCGACCGGTCGGGAGGACCTCGTACTCGACCACGGGCAGCCCAGCCTGCCGGAACGCGCCTTTCATCAGGGCCTTGTCCATCCCGAGGGCGGAGGCGAGAACCCCCGGGCCCACGTAGGGAAGGTCCAGGAGTTCCAGCAACCCCTGAACGGTCCCATCCTCCCCATAGGTCCCGTGGAGAACGGGGAAGGCCAGATCCATCACGAGCGGTATCGCCTTCAAGGTGCCACCGGCCGCCACGGTGGCGAAGGCCGGGGGGCCCGGGTCCGGGGGGAAGGCGAGGCGTTCGCCCCCCGGTTCGAGGGGGGTGCCTGGGACCGCCTCCACCCGGTGCCAGGTCCCAGCCTTGGTGATGTAGAGGAGGACCGGCTCGTAGCGGGTCCGGTCCATGGCGGCGACGACGGAGGCGGCTGAGGCCAGCGAGACCTCGTGCTCGCCGGAGCGGCCGCCGAAGATCACCCCTACCCGCAGGCGCTTACTCACTGCGAACTCCGCGCCTCCCGTTGCGCCGCCCCGACCCCCGTGCTAGGGTGGCGTCCGGGAGGTCGGCATGGTTCCGGGGTTTAATAGTGAGGTCGAGCACCGGGAGCGGCGCTACCATATCCAGACCGAGGACCTGGGGACTGCGAACCAGTGCCTCCTCACCCTGGTCTACGACGCGGGCGCCATTCTCACCCGGATCAAGGTTCCGTACGCCGAGATCCTGGGGCCCCAGGCCTCCCACGAGCAGATCCATGCCTTCATGGATGCCCACCATCGCCGCGTGATCGGGGACATCCGTGCCGACCGGCTCACGGCGAACGCCCCTCCGGCCCGGACCCTCGAGGATCTGATCGTCGAGGCCCTGCCGACGCCGGGGGAGAGCACGGCGGGCGCCGCCCCCGGTGAGGCCCATCCGGCGGCGGAGAGGAAGGCGGGGGGAGCGGAGGGGGGAAGCGCCTAGCCGGCAGCGCGCGTCACCTCGGTCACCGCGGCGCCCACGGGAGCCGCGGCGGGCTGGAGCGAGTGGCGGAGCGCCTCGTCCGCGGCGCGGCAGCGCTCCAGGATCTGCGCCAGGAGGGTATAGCGGCCCTCGCCCACGTTCCGGTACTTGCGGGCCAGATCGTCCGTTTCGCGGAAGTACTCATCCGGCTGCAGATCGGGCGTCGCGGAAAACTTCTCCAGGGCCCTCTGGCGCTCCATCATGTACTCCTTCAGGGCCCGGAACTCCTCCAGCACGTCGCTCTGAGCGATCCGCTCCAGAATCCGCTGCTGCTCCCTGAGGTGCTCCGTGAACGGGGTCAGCTTCTTCACCACGTCCTGGTAGATCATTTCCACCGTTCCCTGCTGCCCATCCAGGTAGGTCCGGTAGGGCTTTGGCTGTTCCTCCAGGTAGCGGCCGGCGTCGGCCAGGATTCGCCGCTGCTCCCCCAGGTAGCGCGTGAAGTCGTCGAACTGCGTCTTCAATTCGCTGTCCAGGTGGGTACTCACCCGTTCCAGGTTCTGCTCCTGCCCCTGGAGGTACTGTTTGAGGGGTCTGATGCGGCCCTCCAGCTGCCGCAGGGTTTGGTCAACGCTGCGCCCCTGGTCGGCGAGGTACTTCTGGAAGGGGGTGAGACGCTCGTCCAGGTAGCGCTTCACCTCCTCGATCGCCCGCTGGGCGTCCTCCAGGGCGCGGAGGATCGCTTCAAGGGCAGGGGATTGAGACCAGGAGAGCATGGGCGTGTTCCTCCTGCGGGGGGCGTCGCTGGCGTCGGGCGGCACCTCCGGACCCTCGGTGCGGCTCTTGCCTGTCCATCGCAACATCGGTGCGATCCCCAGACGGTTCACTCAAGAGTACCCGGGAACCTTCGCACAAGTCCCCCGGGGTGTCAACAGCCAAAACCAGCGCGAGGCCTAAGAATTCAGGGCTTAGCGTCTCCCTCCAGGAAAAAAGTCTTCCTGCTCCCCCCTTCTTCTTCGAAGCTGACCAATTCCCACAGGTACGAAAGCAGCGCCTTCATGGGAGAAGATTTCTTTCGAAGGGTCTGAACCACCTCAATCGTTGTCATGAGGATAACAACCAAACCCACGACAAATTCAGCGGAGAGCATCTAACGCCTAGAGCCTGCGGTACACGAAAAGGGCCAGGGCGATCCCCAGGAGACTCGCCAGGTTCAGGCGCAAGGTGAAGCCGAAAGTGACTGAGAGGACCCGGAGATCCATCGTGGCCGGGGAGAGGCCGGGGCTCACCCCCCGCGCGAAGAGTTGCTCCAGCGTCCCGCCCGGGAAGAGGAGCCGGATGACCTCCCCCAGGAGCGCTCCGACCAATGCCCCCAGGATCAGGAGGACAACGAGGCCAGCGGTGCTACCGGTCCGTCTGCTCACCGGGGATCACCTCCTCCTTCCGGAGGGCGGGCTGCAGCCCGCCTCCAAGCGCTCCTCCCCCATCGCCGTACACGTCCACCTTCCGGAGGACCATGCCGAAGATGAACAGGACCGAGGCACTGATGGTCAGGGCAATCAGCGCGAGGCGCAACGTCACCGACGTGACGAGGGCGGCCGTGAGGGCATGGGTCAGGGCGAACAGGTAGATCAGGAGGACGGTCTCGGTGCGCCCGAGGCCCAGCCGGACGAGGCGGTGGGAGGAATGATCCTTCCCGCCGAGCGTGAGGGGGCGGCCGTGCCGCCACCGGAGGAGGGTCACCAAGGTGGTGTCGAAGATGGGGTAGGCGAGGACCAACAGCGGGATCAGGAGCGAGGTGGGAAGGGTGGGACTCCGCCAGGAGCCGTAGGCGGCGAGCCCGGCCAGGAGGAACCCCACGCTCTGGGAGCCCGCATCCCCCATGAAGATGGATGCGTGGTAGAGGTTGTGTCGCAGGAAGCCCAGGCTGGCCCCGGCGATGGCCGCGCCCGCCACAGCCGTCGGGAGCTGTTCGGGGCCTACCTCGGCATACCGGGCGGCCAGGATGGCGAAGGTCCCCGCGCTGATGGCGGCTAGGCCGGCCGAGAGACCGTCCATGTTGTCCAGGAGGTTGAACGCATTGGTGATTCCCACGAGCCAGATGGCCGTGATGCCCCAGTTGAGCAGGGGGTGGGGGAGCACACTGATGGAGACGCCCCCGGCTAACGCCAGCAGGGCGGCCACCCCCTGGGTGAGGAGCTTGGCCCCGGGGCTGAGCCCACGGGTATCGTCCCAGAGGCCAGTAAGGAGCAGGAGGGTGGCGCCGGCCACGAGGCCGAGCAGCCCCGGCGCAGGGGGGGCGAAAAAGACGGTCGCCCCCCCGATGGCGGCGTAGAGGGCGACACCGCCCAGGAGAGGAACGGGGCGGTCGTGGAGTTTCCGGGGGGAGGGCTTATCCAGGACGCCGGCCACGCAGGCGAGCGCCCGGACCGGGGGGGTGAGGCAGAGCGCCAGGAGGAAAGCCGTCACGAAAGGACCGAAGAGGGGCGTGAGGTACGTCACGACCTAGAGCCTCACCACCTTCTCGCGCCCTTCCAGGAGCCCGCGCGTCGCATTCTGGGCGTCGAAGACCAGCCGGCTGTGCTTCAGGATCCACGGGATATCGTAGGCGCTGTGCCGAACGGCGATGAGGACGCAGTCCATCGCCGCGAGCAGT
>JAHFDC010000133.1 GCA_023249205.1 Candidatus Methylomirabilota bacterium | reverse complement strand
CTCCTTCCGGAGCCCGCCCCTAGTGCTGCGTGGGGCGGTCACCAGGTCCCCCCGGCCCGCCGGGACCCATCATCCCCGGCCCCATCTGGCCGCCCATCGCGCCGGGGCCACCCATCATGCCTTGGCCACGCATCCCGCTGCGGGCCATCTGGTGGCCCGCCTCCCGGAACTTCGCGAGCTGCTCCGGCGTCAGCACTCCCTTCCCCTTCTCCAGCGTCCGGAGACGGGAGAGGCGCATGTCCGCCCGGAGCCCGGCGATCTTCCTGACCAGCGCTTCGGCCCTGGCCAAATCTACCTGGTCCTGCGCTAACGTCTCGCGCAGTTCCACCTCGGCCAGGCGGATCTCCGCTCCACGCTGGATCGCCTCCTTCTCGAAGGCGGTCCGAAGGTCGCGCAGGGTCTTCACCTGCTGCAGGCTGAGCCCGAGTTGATCCTTCATGTCCAGCATGAGGGAGAGGAGCGGGCCTTCATGGCCGGGCTCGCGGCCTCCGCCCATGCCCCCCATCATCCCCCCACCCATCATCCCCGCCCCAGACTCCGGGTGGGCGGAGGCGGGAGCGCCGGCCACGGTCAGGATCGCCAACAAGAGAAGACGTGCCACAACAGAGCGCATGCTGCTCCTCCTCCCAGCGTTCTTCATCGGCCCTCTCCACCCGACCGCTCTCCGGGGCGGTCGGCCGGCGCCCCCTGTCCCTCGCGCCGGCTCACCGCCGTCTCTCCGAGTCGCCCCACGCCGGCCACCAGCGGGGTGCCATAGAAGGCCTCCACCGGGACCGGGACCGCCTCTCGCACCGCCGCGGCGATGGCGTCCACTTCGGCATCCGAGAGCGCCGTCACGCTGGCCTGGGCCGGGCGCCGGGCGACGGTATAGACCTGGACCAGTTTGATCTGGCCACCCTCCCGCAGGATGTCCCGGAGACGGCCGCAGTATGCGGAGATCTCGGCCGGATCCGGCCCCACCCCGCCTATCCGCATGAAGAGGCTCTGGATCACGATGGGCCGGACCCGCGCCGCCTCCAGGATGTTCCGGAGGACGGTCGCAAAGGGAATGGTCGTCGCGTCCACGATCCGGTAGTACGCCTCGGTCCCGGCGTCGAGCTTGGCCCAGATCTCCCCCTGGTGTCGGTCCAGGAGGGCAAGCGCCTCCCGCACCTCCGGGCGGTGAAACATCGTGGCGTTGGTCAGGACAGTGATCTTCAGGTCCGGCAGTCCCGCTGCCTGCTTCGCAGCGATCGCCGTCTCCACCGCCTCCTTGAATCGGGGGTAGGTGGTGGGCTCCCCGTCGCCGCTGAAGGAGATGTCGGACACGCGCCGGAACACCTCGGGGACGCCGGCAAAGGGGGGGCGGGTGAAGAGGGCGCCGCTCGCCGCCCAGGCCAGCACCTGGTCCAGCTCCGCGCGGAGGCGGGTCAGGTCCACCTCGCGGACCGTGGGGGGGGTGGTCCGGTCCACCTGGCAGTAGATGCAGTCCCAGTTGCAGACCTTGTCCGGGTTCAGGTTCACCCCGATGGAGACGCCGCGCGCGCGCCGGGCGAGGACCGCGTAGACGTACCGGTTGTCGTCCAGGGACCGGGGATGCGCGCTGAAGGTGAGGATCGGCTGCGCGGGGGCCGCGGCCGCCCCCGGAGGCATGACCTTCAGGTGATCTGGAAGGCCTGTGGGCTGATCCATTCGTTCCGACACCGCGGGCAGCGGGAGGGATCAGTAACCCGCCCGCGCTTGGTGAACGTGAAGCCACACTCCCGGCAGCGGGAAGGCTCCACCCGCAGGCGCCGGGGCGGTCGGACGGAGCGGGCGATGTGTTTGATGTCCTCGGCCACCACGGCCTTGGGGACGCCGCAGACCCGGACCAGTTCGTCCAGGGTGTAGGCCCGCTCCTGGAGCCAGGTGGCGATCTGCTGCCGCCGCGTCCCGGCCACTTCGGGTTCCTAGACGCCGATCTCGGTGAAGCCGGTGATGATGTAGGTCCCGCTCCGCTGGTCTTTCTTCAACTCCAGGATGCCGTGCTTGGCCGCGTCCTCGAGGAGCTTGGAGAAGGTGCTGTAGCCGTAATACCCCTCGTCGAAGTCGGGGCGCTTGCGCTTGATCGTCTGCTTGACCATGGAGCCCCAGAGCACCTCCTTGTTCTCCCGCTGGAGGGCCTGGATGGCGTCGGTCAGCCTGGAGAAGACCTCGGCCTGCTTCTCCGGGAGGTGCTGGGTCGGGGCTGTCTTCTTGGTGGCCCGGAGCAGGTCCTCGTAGTAGATGAACTCGTCGCAGTTCTCCATCAGCAGCTCGGAGGAGGAGTTCTTCACCCCCATCCCGATGACGTACTTATCGTTCTCCCGGAGCTTGGAGACGAGCGGGGAGAAGTCGCTGTCCCCGGAGAGGATGACGAAGGTGTCCAGGTGTTCCTTCCCGTGGGCGATGTCCATGGCATCCACCACCAGGCGGATGTCCGCGCTGTTCTTCCCGCTGTACTTCTTCTGGGGAATATCAATCAGCTCGATGGCCGCCTCGTGGAACGGGCGCTTGTACTCCTTAAAATGCTCCCAGTCTGCGTAGGCCCGCTTCACCATGATCTTGCCCTTCTCCACCAGCCGCTTCAGGACCAGGGTGATGTCGAAGGCCTTGTGCTTGGAGTCCTTGAGCCCGAGCGCAATATTTTCGAAATCAATGAACAGTGCCTGCTTTCGTTCGTCGTTCATCCAGCCTCCCTGCCGGCGCTCCCACGGGCACAGCCGGCCAGGACCATCTTAGTATAGGTCCCGCTGGGGCGCAACGCCGACCACGGAATGACCGCCCCGGGCCCTACGACCCGCGGCAGGTCCTTGCTGTATCGGCCTCACCACCTCTTGATCTTCTTCGCGGCGCCAGGTTTTAGGCCACGCCGAGGGCCTTCGCCGCCTTGCTCACGTCCCCGGGCTTGACCCAGACGAGCGCCCCGTAGCGCCCCCCTCCGGTACAGATCGCGCTGGTGGCGGTCACGTTGACCTTGGCCGCCGCGAGCCTCCCCGCGACCTCCAGGAGCGCCCCGACGCGGTCGTCCCCCTCGACGAGGAAGAGGGTCTTGCGCGGGCTGAGTTTCCAGCCGGCCTTCTTCGCCGCCTGCGCGAAGGCTGCCGGGTCGGCCGGAACGAAGTCCAATTGGGAGCCTTTCCCCTGCGGGAACCCCAGGAAGGCGAGCAGATTGATGCCCGCGTCTCTCAGGGTGGCCAGGGCCCGGGCCCCCTCCCCCGGCTTATCGGGGGTCGTGATGTAGTAGTAGTCCACTCGACGGATCGCCTCAGCCATCGCCGCCTCCTTCCGAGGGCGCCCCGCGGCCGGCCGAGGCACGGACCTCCAGCCGGGCGCGGTGACCCTCTCCCTGAGCCCCTCCGCCTCTCCCCCCACGAATCATCGGCTCTCCCGGGTCACGCCATCGAGGTCGTCGCCCCCGGGCCACTCCCCGCGCCGCGCTCCTCGCCCATGAGCCGGTGTAACAGACTCGACTCCCGCTTGTAGAAGCCGTCGGTGTGGAACGAATCCGGGAATCCAAACAACTCGTAGTCGAGGTGATGGCAGAGCTCGTGGAGGGCCGTCCGGAGGAAGGTCCGGAAGGCCACGACCTGGCGCCGCCGGGCCGTGCGCATCCAGAGGCTCACCCGCGCCCGCCTGCCACTCTCGGCAGGGGTATACAGGCCGTGCAGTTCGCCCCAGTCCCGCGCCGGACGCGCAGCGAGCACGTGAACCCGGACGGGGGCCACCCCGAGCGCCGCACACAGCCCCGCGAGGACACGCTCCGCCGCCGCCTCCGTCCTGGGGCGATCGCTGCTCCGGAGGGCCTCCGCCAACTCGGCCACGAGCGGTCGGAGCGCATGGGCACCCGGCAGGGGAATCGCCGTGACCTGGTCGCTCTGCCGATAGATCCGCCGCTCCGTCGCGCTCAACCGGTCGTAGTAGGCAAACGGCACGCGACGCCCCCCGCACTCCGCCGGCCCCTGCGAGCCTTGGGCCGCCCCTCGGAGGGCCTCAGGGGATAAGGAGGACCTTGCCCGTGGTCTTGCGCCCCTCGAGAGCCCGGTGGGCCTCTGCCGCCT
>JAHFDC010000132.1 GCA_023249205.1 Candidatus Methylomirabilota bacterium | reverse complement strand
CCGATGCGGCCACGCAGACCCTGGCGGCTCTCGTGACCCGGCGCCGCCAGCTCGTGGAGATGCTCACGGCGGAGCGGAACCGGCTGGGGAGTGCGTCCCGCCCCCTCCGGGCGGAGATCCAGGCCCACATCACCTGGCTGCAGCGGCGGCTGGGCCGCCTGGACACCGACCTGGGCGAGGCCATCCGCACGAGCCCCGCCTGGCGCGTCCAGGACGACCTCCTGCAGAGCGTGCCCGGGGTGGGGCCGGTGCTGGCGACCACCCTGCTGGCCAGCCTGCCGGAGCTCGGGACCCTGAACCGCCGGGCGATCGCCGCTCTCGTGGGCGTCGCCCCCTTGAACCGGGACAGCGGCACCCTCCGCGGCCGCCGGATGGTGTGGGGCGGCCGGGCGGCGGTCCGGGCCGTCCTGTACATGGGGACGCTGGTGGCGGTGCGGCACAACCCGGTCCTCCGGGCCTTCTACCAGCGGCTGCGGGGGGCGGGGAAGCTCCCGAAGATCGCCCTCACCGCCTGCATGCGCAAGCTCCTGACGATCCTCAATGCGATGCTCAAACATCAGACCCGGTGGAACCCGAGCCATGCGTGAACGGCGGGCGAAACCCCTTGACAGCCAAGACAGTCGCTCACGTCGTTCTCGGTCGTCGGCGGTCCTCGACGTACAAACCGCGTACGCCTCCGGCCGCCTCCTCCCTCGGGCCTCGTGATGCTCGTCATTTGGCCCGGCACCCGAGCCGTCGCTTGAGCACTATCTACAATTCGTTGGAGTCGCACTACCCGCCGGGGCGGGCCAGGAGATCCTCGACGAGCTTGAGGAGGGCCAGGCGCTTCACTGTCTTGCTCACGTGCACGCGCACGCGGAAGGTCTCGTCCGGATGCTCGCGCGGCGGCCCCGTAAAGGCCGAGGAGTAGACGATCAGCGCGGGGGGCGGGCGCACCGCCGCCTCGCGGGATCCCAGGATGAAGCGGGTCCCACCCACCTTCGGCATCACTTTATCCAGGATGACCAGGGAGGGCGCCTCCTGCTTGAAGAGGGCGAGCCCCTCCTCCCCGTCCGCCGCCGTCAGGACCTCGTACCCGGCCTCCGTGAGCAGGTCCTTCAGCATGGTGCGGATCAGGAGCTGATCTTCCACCACCAGGATCTTCACCTTCGCCATGCTGCGCCTCTTCCGGGGCCCGCGGGCGCCCCGCTAGCGGTTCCGCTCGTACAGGAGCCGTAGCCCGGTAAGCGTGAGCAGGGGGTCCACCCGTTCCACCGTCTCCGAGTCGGCCAAGATCAAATGCGCGAGCCCCCCCGTTCCGACCACCACCCTCGTCCCCCCCATCTCCTGCTGCATCCGCCGCACGACCCCATCCACCAGCGCCAGATAGCCGTAGAAGAGCCCCGACTGCATACTTCCAACCGTGGTCTTCCCGATCACGCTCCGGGGCCGGGCGATCTCGATCCGGGGGAGTTTGGCGGCCCGCTCAAAGAGGGCCTCGGCCGAGATTCCGATGCCGGGGGCGATGACCCCACCCAGGTACTCCCCCCGGGCGGAGATGGCGTCGAAGGTCGTGGCCGTGCCGAAGTCCACCACGATGGCCGGCCCGCCGTACTGGGCAAAGGCGGCCACCGAGTTCACGATGCGGTCCGCCCCAACTTCCCGGGGGTTGTCGTACAGGATCGGCATCCCGGTCTTGGTGCCGGGCCCGACCGTCAGGGGTGTGACCTTCAGGAGGCTCCGCACCATCTCCGCCAGCATCCCGTCCAGCGGGGGGACCACCGAGGCCATCATGACGCCGCCAATGGCGTCCAGGGGGACCTTCACCCCCTCCAGAAGGCTGCGGAGGAGGATCGCATACTCATCCGCTGTCCCCTCCCGCCGGGTCGCGATCCGCCAGTGGTGGAGGAGCCCCTCCCCCTGGAAGAGGCCGAGAGCGATGTTGGTGTTCCCCACGTCCAAGACCAGAAGCATCAGCCCTCCGTCAGGCCCGTCACCTCCCCTGCCATCAGGCGCCGGACCTGCCCGTCCGGCAACTCGAGGGCAAGAGCCCCGTCCGCCTCCAGGCGAAGCGCCAGGCCGGTGAGTTCTCCCTCCCCCTCCCGCGCCCGGACGAGGTGCCCGAGTGTGAGGGAGCGCCTCCGCGCCTCCATAAGGGCCGGGCCTGGCCCCGCCGCCAAAAACTCCCGGTACCGGCCGTCCAGGCGCCGGAGGAGGGCCCGGAGGAGATCCGCCCGGGGGACCGCCCGCCCCGCCGCCATCGCCACCGAGCCGGCTTTGCCTCCGAGAGCGGCCGGGAAGTCTCCCGGTCCCTGATTCACGTTGACGCCGACCCCCAGGATGATGGCTGCCCCATCCCCGCGGGCCACCAGTTCCGTCAGGATCCCGGCCACCTTCCGCCCGGCCAGGAGTACATCATTGGGCCACTTGATCCCCCCGGGCAGGGGTCCGGCGACGTCCTCGATCCCCTCCGCAACCGCCACGGCCGCCACCTGGGTGAGGACCGGCGCGCCCGCCACCGGAATCGGCGGCCGGAGGATGGTGGAGAACCAGAGCCCGAGGCCCGGGGGGGAGGTCCAGGCCCGCCCGAAGCGCCCCCGCCCGGCGGTCTGGCGCTCCGCCAGGACCACCGTCCCCTCGCGTTCCCCGGAGGCGGCGAGAGCGGCGGCCACAGCGCTGGTCGAGGTCACCTCCCGGTGGCACAGGACCCGCCGCCCGATCCGGGCCTCGGATTCCCCGATGCGCAGCGCCTCGCCATCCAGCAGGAGCCCGTCGGCCATCATGGTCATGCTCCTACCCCCGGGAAGACTCCAGGAGGGTCAGGTGCTCCAGGAGCCTGGCCCGGACCTCGCCCAGGTCCCGGGCCACCCCCTGCTCCTTCTCCACCACTTCCGGCGGCGCCTTGGTCCGGAAGGCGGGGTTCTCCAGCCGCCCCTGCACCCGGTTGAGGTCCCGCTCCACCTTCTCGACCTCCTTGCGGAGGCGCGCGATCTCGGCGGCAAAGTCAATCAGGCCGGCAAGCGGGACATACACGTCTATCCCCCGGACGACCGTGGCCGCCGCCGCGGGCGGCTTGACCTCCGCGGGCCCGACGCGCAGCTCCCCGATCCGCCCCAGGGCGCGCACGGAGCCCTCCGTCGCCCGCAGGACGGCCTGCTGCTGCGGATCCTGTGAACGGCAGATGACCGTGAGCCACGCGGCCGCCGGGATGCCCACCTCCGACCGGATATTGCGAACCGCCCGGACCACCTCCATGACCAGTTCGAGGGCGGCTGTCGCCTCGGGGTCCCGGAGCGCAGGATCGGGCACCGGCCAGGGGGCCCGCATCAGCGTCGCCCCCTCATGCGGGAGGCGCTGCCAGATCTCCTCCGTGATGAAGGGCATCAGCGGGTGGAGCAGCCGGAGGAGCGTCTCCAGGACGTGGGCCAGGACGGCGCGTGCCGCCCCGGCTCCCGGGCCATCCCCCTCCGTCAGGCGGCGTTTGGCCATCTCTAGGTACCAGTCGCAGACCTCGTGCCAGACGAACTGGTACAGGACCGAGGCCGCCTCGTTGAAGTGGAATCCCTCCAGGGCCTCCGTGACCGTCCCGGTGACCTCCTGAAGCCGGCTCAGGATCCAGCGGTCGGCGACATCCGCTGGAGTGGGCCGCTGCCCGGGGGGGAGCGGCACTCCCCGGAGAAGATGCGGCGCCAGGAACCGGTAGGCGTTCCAGAGTTTGTTGCAAAAGTAGCGATACCCCTCGATCCGCTCCTCCGAGAGGCGGATGTCCCGGCCCTGCGCCGCCAACGCGGCCAGCGTGAATCGGAAGGCGTCCGCGCCGTATTTGTCAATGATCACCAGGGGGTCAATGACGTTGCCCCGCGACTTCGACATCTTCTGCCCCTCGGCATCCCGGACGAGGGCGTGGATGTACACCTGCCGGAAGGGGACATCGCCCAGAAATCTCACGCCCATCATGATCATCCGGGCCACCCAGAAGAAGATGATGTCGAACCCGGTCACCAGGACCGAGGTGGGGTAAAACACCTGCAGCGTCTTGGTCCGCTCCGGCCAGCCCAGGGTGGAGAAGGGCCAGAGCGCGCTGCTAAACCACGTATCCAGGA
>JAHFDC010000131.1 GCA_023249205.1 Candidatus Methylomirabilota bacterium | reverse complement strand
GTTCGGGGGACATGTAGGCGGGAGTCCCCAGGGTCTGCCCCGGCTGGGTGAGGCCGGGATTGGCTGTCAGGTGGGCAACGCCGAAGTCCGCGATCTTGGCGACCCCCTCGCTCGTGATCAGGAGGTTGCTGGGCTTCAGGTCCCGGTGGATAATGCCCCGGGCGTGGGCGAAGGCCAGCCCCCCGCAAACCTGCCCCACGAGGGCTAGGGCGAGGTGGGGGGGAACCCTTCCGACCCGCCGCAGCATGGCGGCGGCGTCGGAGCCGTCCACCAGTTCCATCACCAGGTAGTTTTGCTCCCCCTCCCGCCAGAAATCATAGACCTGGACGATGTTCCGATGGGAAAGGCTGGCAGCCACCCTGGCCTCCCGCTGGAACCGGTCCTGGATCTCGCTGTCCTGGCGGAAGCGGGATTTCAGCTCCTTGATCGCCACCGTGCGGTCCAGGAAGGCGTGCTGGCCTTTATAAATGGTGGCCATCCCGCCCCCCCCGAGCTCCTCCATGACGGTGTAGTTGCCGAGGCGCCCCCCGGAAGAGCCCTTGCCACCCTTCCGGGTGCTGGTGGCTGCGGTTTCCCCGACCTCTCCCATCGGACCTCCGTTAGGGGTATGGTCGCATGGCTTACAAGGAATATGCCAACCCCACGGGGGTGATGCCCTTGGAGGGATCGGCACCCGCCGCCCGCCGGGGCCACTTTACGCCTTGCCAGTGACCGGGCAGAGTCGGCCTTGGCCTCCCGCCCCCCATCTGGTACAGTTCGCTCGCAAGCGCGCCGTCTTGCCGCGCCTCCCCATAGAGGCGCAGCGGTCTGGCGCGGGCCCTTACGGCGCGAGAAGCCCCATTCTTCTGCTTTTCCGGCCAGTGCTGGGTAAGGCGCCGGCCGGAAAGACGCCCACCCCATGGAAGCCTGCCCCTTCTGCCGCATCCGGGAAGGCTCCGTCGCCGCCCACCTCCTCTACCAGGACGAGGAGGTCCTGGCTTTCCTGGATATCTCCCCCGTTACACAGGGCCACACGCTGGTCGTTCCCCGGCGGCACGCCGCCTCGCTCACCTCGTGTCCACCCGGGACCATCGCCGCCCTGTTCCTCGCTGCAGTCCGGGTGGCCGGCGCGATCCAGCGGGCGCTCGGGGCGCCGGGCTTCAACCTGGGGCTGAACGACGGCCGGGCGGCAGGCCAGGAGGTCCCCCACGTCCACGTGCACGTGATCCCGCGCTACGGGGGCGAGGGAGGGGGGGTCCAGCGAATGGTGCAGAGGCGGGGACCCGCCCCTCCCCTCGCCGAGACCGCCGCCAAGATCCTGGCGGCCATGAGGACGTAGGGGTCTCTGCGGAGCCCTTTTTTGCCTCAACCCCCGGATTTTCCCAGCCGTTCCGCCGAATCCCTGGCAAGTCTCTTGCAGTCCGGCAGGGTGGTATCCCCCGGGCCGGCCCGGAAAGGGCCCGGAGACCATCTCCCTGGCCTCAGCCGCCCACGCGATAGCCGGGCCCGGCCGGCGCGCCACGCGGGGTCCTGAGAGGGCGCGACCGTCCCGGTGTTGATCCCTCACCCGGGCGACGTAGAAGAGACCATTGCGGACGAGCGCTGACATCCTGGTGGTGGACGACGAGAGGCTGAACCTCCGGATGCTCGAGGACCTCCTCCGGCGGGAGGGGTACGAGGTCCGCACGGCCGTGGACGGCCAGGAGGCCCTCGAGCAGGTCCGGCACGCCCCGCCTGACCTCATCCTCCTGGACGTGATGATGCCCAAGCTGGACGGCTACGAGGTCTGCCGCCGGCTGAAGGGGAACAGCGAGACCGTTTTCATCCCGATCGTCATGGTCACCTCCTTGAGCCGCCTGGAGCAGAAGATCAAGGGGATCGAGGCGGGGGCCGACGACTTCCTGACCAAACCGTTCAACAGTTCCGAGCTCACGACCCGGGTCCGCTCCCTCCTCAAGGTCAAGCACCTCACCGACGAACTGGAGAACGCCGAGACCGTTCTGTTCAGCCTGGCCCTGGGGGTGGAAGCGAAGGATCCCTACACCGAGGGGCACTGCGAGCGCCTGTCGGCCTTCTCGGTCCAGCTCGGGGTAGCCCTCGGCCTGGCCGAGGAGGAATTGACGGCGTTGCGCCGGGGCGGCGTGCTCCACGACATCGGCAAGATCGGCATCCCCGACAGCATCCTCCTGAAGCCCGGGAAGCTCACCACCGAGGAGTGGACGGTCATGCGGGAGCACCCTCTCATCGGGGAGCGGATCTGCAAGCCCCTGAGGTCCTTGAGGCTGGTCCTGCCCATCATCCGCCATCACCACGAGCGGTGGGATGGGAGCGGGTATCCGGACGGCCTCAAGGGAGAGGAGATCCCCGTCACCGCCCGGGTCCTTCAGGTCGTAGATGTCTACGACGCGTTGACGACCAAGCGCCCCTACAAGCCGGCCTTTCCCCATGAGCAGGTCTACCAGATCATGCAGTCGGAGGCGGCGAAGGGGTGGTGGGATCAGCGCATCCTGGAGAGGTTCGTGGAGCTGGTCCGGGGGGGGAGGCTGCGCGCGCCTGCCGTGCTTCTCGCCTCGACGGGTGCCCGGTAGGCGCGGCCCTCCATCCGGCCTTGTCTTCTGCCCCGCACCTCGCTATACTATCGGGACTCACACCTCGGAGATCCCCCATGGCGTCCAGGCGACCCACAGGCCCCGGGAGCACGGGCCCGGGGCGCGGCTCCGTGGTTGGGCGCGTGCGGGCCCTCCTGGGCGGGTGGTCCCGACCGGCCGTGGCGGAGGTAGCTGTGCTGCGGACCCGGCGGGACGCGCTCACGGCGCGCCTCGAGGAGGAGCGGCGGGCCTTCGGCGAGCGCGCTCGTGTCTACCAGCAGCATCCGGTGGGGCAGGGGCGCTTTGCTCTGCCGGAAGTGGAGCGCAAGCTGGCCAATCTGTATCGCATCCGGGTGCGGCGTCTGGAAGCGGACCTGGCCGCCTGCCAGCGGGAGCTGGCCGGGCTGGAGGGGGCAGGGGGGACTGAGACCTGAGGGCCGCCGCAGCGCGCGGCGGGCGCCCTGACGCTTCTGTCAGGGCGCTTTTGTTCTGGCTTTGACAAGGAGGGAGAGCGTCCGTGAACGGGAAAATGCCCATGACCCGGGAGGGATACGACCACCTGAGGCGGGAGCTGGAGCGCCTGCGCACCGAGGGGCGCCGGAAGGCGAGCCAGGCCATCGCGGATGCCCGGGGCCACGGCGACATCTCGGAGAACGCCGAGTACGACGCCGCGAAAGAGCACCAGGCCTGGGTCGAGAGAGGCATCAGCGAGCTGGAGTCCAAGCTGGCCGCCGCCCAGGTCATTGACACCAGCAACCTGACGGGAGACCGGGTGACCTTCGGGTCCACGGTCCTCCTGAAGGATGGCAACGGAAGGGAGGAGGTCCGGTACCGGATCGTGGGCTCGGATGAGTCCGACGTGAAGCAGGGGAAGATCTCGGTCTCCTCCCCCCTCGCGCGCGCCCTGATCGGCAAGGAAGCGGGACACGAAGTGGTGGTCCACGCCCCGGGCGGCAAGAAGGTGTACGAGATCCTGAAGGTGAACTTCCCCTGGGACGGGTAGCCCGCTCCGGAGACACGCCGTGCATCTTGTGACCTTTGCGCGCGACGGAGCAGCCCGCCTGGGGGCCCTGGAGAACGGGACCGTTCGCGACCTGCATGCGCTGGACCGGAGCCTCCCGGCCGACATGCTGGGCTTCATCCGGGCCGGAGCCTCCGTGCTTCCGGCCGCGCGGGAGGCTGTCGCAGCAGGCCGGCGGTGCCTGGAGGCTGGCCAGGCCTTCCCGCTGGGCGCGGTGCGCCTCCTCGCGCCGATCCCTCGCCCGGCCAAGAATATCTTTTGCCTGGGGCGCAACTACGTGGCCCACGCACGGGAGCGGGGGGCGGAGCCGCCGGGCCATCCGGTCTTCTTCACCAAGCCCCCGACGGCTGTGATCGGCCCCGAGGCGGAGATCGTCGCCGATGGCCTCACCCGGCAGCTGGACTTCGAGGTCGAGCTGGCCGTCGTCATGGGTAGGGAAGGCAAGAACATCCGTCCCGACGAGGTCTGGGGGCATATCTTCGGCTATACCATTCTGGTT
>JAHFDC010000130.1 GCA_023249205.1 Candidatus Methylomirabilota bacterium | reverse complement strand
TCCAGTTGTCCGAGCGGACTTTCCGGCTCCTGCTGGCGGGCGGGGCCGCGTTCCTTCTCGGCGTAACCCTCCTGGTCTTCCACTTCCTGTGGGTGCAGGTGGACCTGGCGGAGCTCCGCCGCCTGCAGGGGGAGGCTCGGGAGAAGCGCGCCCTGGAAGTCAAGATCGCCGGCCTGGAGAAGGAACTGAACCGGATGCAGGAGCTGGACCGCCGCATCCGGTCCATCGCCGGCCTCGATGTAGCCAGCCGGGAGGAGCCCGCGGCGGCCGCGAAGCCGGCCGCGGCCGGCGTGGGGGGCACGGAGGAGCGCTCCCGACAGGTCTTCGAGGAGGCCTTCCGGGGGAACCGGGAGCGCCTGATCGAGAAGATGTTCAACGATCTGCAGCAACTCGAGCGGGAGATGGCCACCCGCCAGCAGTCCTTCGAGCAGTTGCGCGGCTTCCTGGAGCAGCAGAAGTCGCGGCTGGCGGCCACCCCTTCCATCTGGCCGGTCCGCGGCTGGGTCACCTCGGGCTATGGCCAGCGGGTCTCCCCCTTCACCGGCAACCGGCAGATGCACGAGGGGATTGACGTGGCCGGCCCGCGCGGGCTCCCGGTCCTCGCCACCGCCGACGGGATTGCGACCTACTCCGGGAGGCTCGCCGGGTTCGGGAACGCGGTGGTCCTCAACCACGGGTTCGGATTCAAGACCTTCTACGCCCATAACGACACGACCAAGGTCCGGGTCGGCCAGACGGTCAAGCGCGGCCAGGTGATCGCTACCCTGGGCAACACGGGCTACAGCACCGGCCCCCACCTGCACTACGAGGTTCTGGTGAACGACGTCCCGGTCAACCCGATGAAGTACATCATTGACGACAACGTGGGGACCGCCTCGATCCCCGCCCAGCCCGGCGGGCCTGTGGGCGTCCCGGGCGGGGTGGCCGCGGCCCTGAAGGGGGGCGGCGAGGAGGGAGTGCCGCCGCCGGTCGCCTCCCGGCGGATGCGGGGCGGGCTGGCGGTGGGCAAGGCCGCCTCGGCGGCGGCAGCCGAGCGTGGCGCAGCGGTCCGGGCCCCGCTTCCGAAGCCGGCTCCTTCCCGGCCGGCCGCCGCAGCCCCTCCCGGCCAGGCGAAACCCGAGCCTGCCGAGGCGCTCGGGGTCCCCGGCCCGCCCTCCGTCCCCCCCGGCGAGGGGCATGGCTCTTCCGCCGAGGTCCCGGGTCTCATCGGGTCCACCCAGCCCCCGGATGGGATCGAGCGCCCCGCGCGAGAGTGAGCGGACCTCCCAGCATCGTGCGGCTGCTGACCCCCGCCTGGCGGGGGTTTTTTGTGCCCCGGGCGGCCGGCTTTGCCGTTGAAGCGTCAAGGATGATTGTGTTACGCTACGCGCGGTCCCTGCGGCGCGTTCAAGTCGAGGCAGGACGCGGATTTATGGGGTTCCGCCTGTAGGGGTTTGCTCGCCCGGGCGCGGGCCCGCAACTCGAGCGAAGCAGTGGGTGTGAGGTAACGGCAACCGATGATCCAGAAGATCCTGAGCAAGATTGTCGGCACCAAGAACGAGCGGGAGCTCAAGCGCCTGGTCCCTCGCGTAGCGGAGATCAATGCGCTGGAGCCGGCCATGCGGGCCTTGAGCGACGCCGAACTCAGGGCCAAGACGCCAGAGTTCAAGGAGCGACTCGCCCGCGGGACTCCCCTCGACGACCTCCTCCCGGAGGCCTTCGCCGTCGTCCGGGAGGTCGGCCGCCGGGTCCTGGACATGCGCCACTTCGACGTGCAACTGATCGGCGCCATGGTCCTGCACGAGGGGAAGATCGCCGAGATGGCCACCGGCGAGGGGAAGACCCTGGTCGCCACCCTCCCGGCCTACCTGAACGCGCTGCTCGGCAAAGGCGTCCACATCGTCACCGTGAACGACTATCTGGCCAAGCGGGACTCCCAGTGGATGGGGGGGATCTATCACTTCCTCGGGCTCTCGATCGGCCTCATCCAGCACGACATGGGGGATGCGGAGCGGAAGGCCGCCTACGGCTCCGACGTCACCTACGGGACGAACAACGAGTTCGGGTTCGACTACCTCCGGGACAACATGAAGTTCGGCCTGGACCACTACGTCCAGCGGGAACTCTCCTACGCCATCGTGGACGAGGTGGATTCGATCCTGGTAGACGAGGCCCGCACCCCGCTCATCATCTCGGGGCCGGCCGAGGAATCCACCGAGAAGTACTACCAGATTGACCGGATCATCCCGAAGCTCCTCCGGGGCGCCACCGTCGCCGGGGGAAAGCTCTACGAGGCGGAGGCCCAGTCCTCCGGCGACTTCGTGGTGGATGAGAAGGCCAAAGCGGTCGCCCTCACGGAGGAGGGGGTGGCGAAGGTCGAGCGGATCCTCGCCGTCAAGAACCTCTACGACCCGGGAAACATTGACGTCCTCCACCACGTCCAGCAGGGGCTCCGGGCCCACGTCCTGTTCAGGCGGGACGTGGACTACATGGTCAAGGACGGCCAGGTCATCATCGTGGATGAGTTCACCGGGCGTCTGATGCCCGGGCGCCGCTGGTCGGACGGACTGCACCAGGCGGTGGAGGCGAAGGAGAAGGTCAAGATCGAGCGGGAGAACCAGACGCTCGCCACCATCACCTTCCAGAACTACTTCCGGATGTACCGGAAGCTGGCCGGCATGACCGGGACCGCCGACACCGAGGCGGCCGAGTTCGCCCAGATCTACAACCTGGACGTGGTGGTCATCCCGACCAACTGCCTCCTCCTCAGGACCAACCACCCCGATGTCATCTTCCGGACCGCGAAGGAGAAGTACGCCGCCGTCGTGGACGAGATCGCAGACCTGCACGAACAGGGGCGGCCGGTCCTGGTGGGGACCACCTCGATCGAGAAGTCGGAGGCGATCAGCGCGCTCCTGAAGCGGCGGGGCGTCCCGCACCACGTGCTGAACGCCAAGTACCACGAGAAGGAGGCGGAGATCGTCGCCCAGGCCGGCCGCTACAAGGGGGTGACCATCGCCACCAACATGGCCGGGCGCGGGACCGATATCCTCCTCGGGGGGAACCCGAAATATTTGGCCGCCGACCGGGTCCGCCGGGAAGCCGTGGACAAGGCGAAGGCGAACGGGTCCGCCTTCGAGGCCGCCCGGGAGCGGGTGCGGCGGATGATCGAGTACGGCCTGCTCGAGACCGCGGACCCCGACGCCTACGCCGCCGCCCTCGCCACGGTGAGCCGGGCGTGCGAGGAGGAGCACGAGCGGGTCGTTTCCCTGGGCGGCCTGCACATCCTGGGGACCGAGCGGCACGAGGCCCGCCGCATTGACAATCAACTGCGCGGCCGGTCCGGCCGGCAGGGGGACCCGGGCTCGTCGCGGTTCTACATGGCCCTGGAGGACGACCTGCTCCGCATCTTCGCCGGCGAGCGGCTCCAGCGGGTGATGCAGAAACTGGGGATGGAGGAGGGGGAGGCCATCGAGCACCCGATGGTCACCCGGGCCATCGAGACCGCCCAGAAGCGGGTGGAGGCCCACAACTTCGAGATCCGCAAGCACCTCCTCGAGTACGACGACGTGATGAACACGCAGCGGAAGATCATCTACGGCGACCGCCGGAAGATCCTGGAGGGGGAGAACCTGAAGGAAGACATCCTGGCCATGGCGGACGAGGTGCTGGAGAACTTCCTGGCCCTCTACACCAACCCCGAGACCTACCCGGAAGAGTGGGACCTGCCCGGCCTCGCGGAGGCGATGGGCCGCGCCTTCGGCATCGAGTTTGCGATCCCGAAGGCCGAGGTGGAGACCCTCACGCAGGCCCTGCTCAAAGACATGCTCCTCGAGCGGGTCCATCGGACCTACGAGGAGAAGGAGCAGACCTTCGGGGCCGAGACGACGCGGGCGCTGGAGCGGATGGTGATGCTCCAGGTGGTGGACACCCAGTGGAAGGACCACCTCCTCGGGATGGACCACCTGAAGGAGGGGATCGGGCTCCGCGGCTACGGCCAGAAGGACCCGCTCATCGAGTACAAGCGGGAGGCCTTCGAGATGTTCGAGGCCATGGAGGGCCGGATCAAGGAGCAGACGGTGCAGTACGTCTTCCGGATCCAGCTCGCCCCCGAGGGG
>JAHFDC010000129.1 GCA_023249205.1 Candidatus Methylomirabilota bacterium | reverse complement strand
CTGTACCAGGAACTGGTGGACGGGGGGAAGCCGGAGTGCAGCCCGGTCCGGCGAGACCGGATGGACGTGTCGGTCCTCCTGTACACCTCCGGGACCACCGGCCTGCCCAAGGGGACGGCCCACTTCAACGAGGAGGCCCTCATCGTCCCCGACGGCTTCGGGAGGACCTGCTGGCGAATCACGGAGCAGGACGTCATCTGCAGCGGCGCCCCCATCGCCATGGCCGCGGGCTACTCCGCCGTGGCGACCATCCCCTACCGCTTCGGGGCGGCCGTCTCCATCTTCGCCCGCTTCACCCCTGAGGGCCTCTTCGAGACCATCCAGAACCACAAGGTCACGATCCTCTCGGCCCTCCCCACCGCCTACCGGAAGCTCCTCCAGGTCCCCGACGCCGAGAAGAAGTACGACATCTCCAGCCTGAAGGTCTGCACCGGCGGCGGCGAGTCCCTGACGGCCAAGACCTACCATGACTGGAAGGCGAAGTTCGGGCACGAGATCTACGAGGGGCTGGGGACCACGGAGATGATGTTCGTCTTCATCTCGAGCGCCGCCACCCGGAAGGTCAAGCCCGGCTCCATCGGCCCGGCCATCCCCGGGTACGAACTGCGGGTCGTGAACGAGGAGGGGAAGGACTGCAAGCCGGGAGAGACGGGGCAGCTCATCGCCCGGGGCCCCACGGGGACCGTGTACTGGCGCGACCCCGAGAAGCAGCGGAGCGTCGTTCGGGAGGGCTGGTGCCGGGCCGGCGACATGGTCAGCATGGACGAGGACGGCTACATCTGGTTCCTCTCCCGGGAGGATGACCTCATCAAGAGCAGCGGGTACCGCATCGGTCCCGAGGAGATCGAGGATGTCCTGGTGACCCACCCCGCGTTGGCCGATGCCTGCGTGATCGGGGTGCCGGACCCGGTGATGGGGCAGATGACCAAGGCGTTCGTCGTGCTCAAGCCCGGCGGGCAGGGATCGGAGGCCCTCGAGAAAGAGCTGATCGAGTTCTGCCGGGGGAAGATCGCCGTTTACAAGCTCCCCCGGACGGTTGCGTTCGTCGCGCAGGTGCCGCGGGCGGCCGGCCCCGGCGGACCGGGGACCGGCAAGCTCCTCCGGCGGATCCTGAGGCAGCAGGAGGTCCCGAAGCCGAAGTAGTGGGGGTGCCAGCCCCGGCGATGAGGGCGGGGACGGGGCCCGCAGGGCCCGGGCGGGTCCTGCGGGCCGCGGCCCCTTTTTTTGCGCTTGCGACGCCCCCTCCCCTGTGCGACCATGAAGCGCCATCTTTCCAGGCCGGACCATGCCGAGCATCGCATCCGCGCGTCCCATTCTCCTCGCCCCTGCCGGCAGCCCGGAGGCGGCGGCGGCCGCCCTCGCTGCCGGGGCCGACGCGCTCTACGTCGGCTTGAAGGGCTGGAGCCGCGGGGGTGGGCGCGGGGAACTGACCGCGCGCGAACTGCAGGGGGTCCTGGTTGAGGCCACCCGGCGCGGGCGGCCGGTCCAGGTGGCCTGCAACACGATCCCCAAACCGGCCGAGCGGGCCTTTCTCCTCGAGCGGGTGGCGGAGATCGCCACGTGGGGGGTGGCCGGGGTCATCGTCAATGACGTCGGCCTCCTCGCGGCGATCCGCCGGCGCCTGCCGGATTACCCGGTGACCGCCAGCATCGGGACCGGGGCGCTCTCCGAAGCCGACGCGGCCTTTTACGAGGCGGCAGGCGCCTCCTGCCTCGTCTTCCCGGCGGTCCTGGAGCCCGACGAGATCGCGGTCATCCGCGGGAGCACCCGCCTCCAGATCGAGGTCATGATCCACATGGTGGAGGAGTTCATTCTCCTGGGCCGCTGCCTCATGCCCTCTTACCTGAGGCTGCAACCGCAGCCGCTCCCGGATGCCCCCGGGGACGGCCAGCGTCTCCTCGGGAGCATGAAGCGTGGCGGGGCAGGGGTCTGCTCCAAGGTCTGCCAGCACCCCTGGCGCCTGGAGAGGGACGGGGTGGCCTGGGACGAGGGAATCTTTCCCAGCCGCCAGCTATCCCGCCTCGCTGACCTGCCGGTCTATCTCGCGGCCGGGGTGGACGTCTTCAAGTTGCAGGGGCGGAGCCTGCCGGCCGAGGCGGTCTTCGCCCTCACCCGGCGGTACCGCGAAGGGCTGGATCGCGCGCTCCGCGGCGAGCCGGTCGCGGCCGCCCTCGCTTCCCTGCCTGCCCACTGGACAGCGGTGGGCCGCTAGTCGGAGAGCCCATGCCGCCCTTCGAACTGAACACCGACATCTCGAATACGCGGGATCTGCAGGCCTCGGATCTCAGCCCCTACGACGCCGTCTATCTCGGGAACCCGTACTGCCGCGACTACGAGGCGAACTTCCTGGAGCGCCTGGAGGACCTGGCGGAGGCGATCCGGCAGGTGGCGGGGGAGGGGCGGCGGGCGTACGTGACCACCTACGCCGCCCCCCGCAACTCCTTCCTGGATCAGATCCGGAAGGCCCTGGAGGTGGCAGCGCGCGCGGGGGCGGATGCGATTGAGGTCCACAACCTGGGGGTCCTCAGGATCTGCCGGACCGAGTTCCCGGATCTGCGGGTCTTCGTCGGCAGCTTCGCCAACGTCTATACGGATGCGGGAACGCAGGTTCTCCTGGACCTCGGGGCGAGGCGGATCACTCCCAACTGCGAACTGAGCCTGGAGGAGATCGGAGTTCTGGCCAAAAACACCGGGGCCGAGGTCGAGCTCCTCGTCCACGGCAAGATGTCCCTGGGGATCTCGGACTACTGCTTCCTCCTCGAGTACGAGAAGGCCTGGGGGATCCAGTGCCCTTCCCTCTGCCAGCAGGACCTGTTCCTGCGGCAGGGGGAGTGGGCCATGAAGTCGGTGGGGAAGGGAGTCCTGAGCGGCCGGGATGTCTGCATGCTGGAGCACCTGCCGGCCCTCTGGGCCGCGGGGTACCGGACCTTCCGCCTGACGGCCCTTTCGGAGCGGCCGGCCTACCGGGCCGAGGTGGGGGCCGTGTACCGGGCGGCCCTCACCGCGGCGGCCGCGGGGGCGGCGACCCTTCCGGAGGCCTGGTGGGAGACCGTCAGGCGGCACAGCCGGCTCGGGCTCTGCAACGGCTTCTACTTCGGACAATCGGGCCAGGCGTACGTCCCGGCCCGCCAAGAGGTGCGCGCATGAGGAAGCGGCAGTGGGAGGGGGAGCTGCTCGCCCCGGGCGGCAGCATCACCATGGTGGAGACGGCGGTGGCGAACGGGGCCGATGCCATCTACGTGGGCCCGCGCGGCTGGAGCAGGCGGCGGGACGCCTATGAGCTTGAGGACGAGGAACTCCGCCGCTGTGTCGAGATTGCCCATGCAGGGGGCGCGAAACTCCGAGCCGCCTTCAACACGAACCCCCAGAGCAGCGAGGTCCCGGCCCTCCTCCGGAAGGTGGAGCGGCTCTCCCGATTTGGCATTGATGGGGTCATCATGACGGACGTGGGGTGCATCGCGGACGTCTCCCGCCGCTTCCCGGCTCTCACGATCCACGCCAGCATCGGGGCCAACATCCTCAACAATGAGGACATCCGGTTCTACCGGGAGATCGGGGTCAGCCAGGTGGTCGCCGACACCAAACTGACCCTCCGGGAACTCGCCTCCCGAAAGCACGACCTTCAGGTGGGGATCGAGATCCTGATCCACGCCAACAAGTGCTACACCTACCTCGGGAAGTGCTGGATGTCCCCCTATCACCGGCTGGAGCGGACGGTGGACGAGTTCGGGAAGGATCTCTTCCGGGGGAGCCCGAACCGGGGGGGCCTGGACTACCGGGTCTGCCTGGAGGCCTGGAGGCTCTACAGCGGGGACACGGAGTGGGAGGAGCAGGTGGCCCTGAAGAACGACGCGTTCTTCCTGGTGGACGACATCCCGAGACTGCTGGACCTGGGGGTGCATTGCCTGAAGATCCAGGGGCGCGAGTACCCGATCCCTCTGGTGGGCGGGATGGTGCGTTTCTACCGGGAGATGATTGACGGCTACATTGCCGACCGGGCGAGTTTCTCGCTGCCCGCGTGGAAGGCCCGCCTCGCCGATCTCCGAACGGAGCGGGACCGGGAGCGGACGCAGGGCACCGCCTCCCTCCTCCAGGAGGCCCGCCTGCCG
>JAHFDC010000128.1 GCA_023249205.1 Candidatus Methylomirabilota bacterium | reverse complement strand
GATCCGCGCCTCGTCCCCGGGCCACCCGTACCCGTTGCGGATCGCCCAGCCGGCCCCCTGGACCTTGACGTCCTGGAACTGGCTCTTGGAGAGTTTCACGAACCCCTTCACCCCGACCCCCGCGGGCACCGCCCGGTAGAGCCCGTCCACCAGTTCCCGGAGCCTTGGCCTCACCTCGGCCTCGGTCAGGTTCGTCCGCAGGAGGCGCATGCCGCAGTTGATGTCAAAGCCGATCCCCCCCGGCGAGATGACCCCTTCCTTCAGGTCGAAGGCGGCGACCCCGCCGATGGGGAACCCGTAGCCCCAGTGCCCGTCCGGCATGCAGATCGCGTACCGGTAGATGCCGGGCAGGCACGCCACGTTGGTCACCTGCTCGAAGACCCCCTTGTCCATCCCCGCCAGGAGATCGGCGGAGGCGATGATCCGGGCCGGGACCAGCATCCCGGGCTTCTCGCTCGGCGGGATCTCCCACACGTACTCGGAAATCCGCTTGACCTCCATCGTCGTTCCTCCAGCTAGATGTCCAGCACGACCCGGGCCCGCCACCCGTCCTCGCCGCGGTCCACGGCGAACAGGTGATAGGTGACGGCCTTCACGTCCGCCCGCATCGGCATGCGCTCCTGCTGGATCACTGCCCCCGTGCAGGTCGCGTCCAGCGTCAGCGGGGGGCCCTCGGTCACGGTCACGGCGAACCGGCTGAAGACCGCCGAGTCCACATCCTTCCGGAAGATCAGTTCCTCCAGCCAGGCGAAGAGGAGGGCCTCCGGATCGTCCGCCTCCAGGCGCACGCGGCGGGTCAGTTCTGCCGGGACCGCCGCCAAATCCACCATCACGGCGAAGGTGGCCTCCCCCGCCGTAGCGAAAAGATCGCTTAAGTCCGTCCCCCAGGCCTCGAAGGCCACGTCCGCGATCGCCACGTCCTCGAGGAAACGGTAGCCCCCCACCCGCTGCGCCTCAGCCCTGATGGGCGGGGCAGCGAGAGCGCTTGCACTGGATGGCCGAATCCGGTACGGTTAGCGGCATGGTGGTGGACACCCTGCTCCTCCTCGCCGCACTCGGGCTCTCCATCTTCCTCGTAGGGTTTGGCCTGGGCATGCTCTACGGGCAGCTGCAGGCTGCTGCCGCGGCACTCCCTGCCGCCGACGCCTCGCCCGCCGCCGCCGACACCGGGCCTCCCGCCGTGGGATCCTTCCCGCTGCCGGAAGAGCCGGCCCCGGAACTCGGCTTCCTGGCGGATGACATGGCCCGCGCCGCCGCCGAGGGCTGGCAGGTCGCCCGGGCCGGGGCCGGAACGGCCGCGGAGGAGGCCCCCCCCACGGACGATGAGGTGATGATCTTCGACCGGGTCAGCCTCGGGATCAGCAAACTCCCCCTCTTCCCCAGCCACCGGGAGTACGAGGTGGCCGAGCGGGGCGTCATGGCCAGCGTCGCCGAGCGCTACGGCCTGACCCCGGGGCAGGCCGCCGAGATGTACCGGAAGGTGCACGCCTGGAAGTGGCGCCCGGCAGGGGAGCGCGAGACCACCGCCGCCTGAGCCCTCCCCCCCAGACAGCACGAGGGGCTGCCCGGCAGCCCCTCGCCCGGCCCCTCCCTCGGCCCCCGGCTCAGGACGCCGCGGGGAGCCCGCAGAACGCCTCGTAGTCCACCAGGTTGGTGATCGTCGGGTGCTCCCCGCACAGGGCGCAGGCCGGGTCCTTCCGGATTTTGATTTCCTTGAAGCGCATCTCCTGCGCGTCATAGGTCAGGAGCCGCCCCACGAGCGGCGTCCCGTACCCCACGATGAGCTTGATCGCCTCGGTCGCCTGAATCACCCCCACGATGCCGGGCAGGACCCCCAGCACGCCGGCCTCCGCTCAGGTGGGGACCAGCCCCGGCGGCGGCGGCGAGGGGAAGAGGCAGCGATAGCAGGGGCCCTCCGTCGGGTGGAACACGCAGGCCTGCCCCTCGAACTGGAAGATGGACCCGAACACGTTCGGCTTCCCGGCCAGGTAGCAGGCGTCATTCACCAGGTACTTGGTGGGGAAGTTGTCGCTGCCGTCCAGGATCACATCGTACTCCCGCACGATGTCCATCACGTTCGTGCGGGTCAGGCGGACCTGGTAGGGGATGACCTGCACCTCGGGGTTGAGAGCCGCCAGCATCTCTTTGGCCGAGTCCACCTTGGGCTTCCCCACGCCGGCCGTGGTGTGGAGGATCTGCCGCTGCAGGTTGGTGATATCCACCACGTCCGCGTCCACGATGCCCAGCGTCCCCACTCCCGCCGCCGCCAGATACACCCCCGCCGGCGAGCCGAGCCCCCCCGCCCCCACCAGGAGGACCTTCGCGTTCAGAAGTTTGCGCTGCCCCTGCTCCCCGATCTGGGCCAGCATCAGGTGCCGGCTGTAGCGGGCGATCTGCTCCTCCGTCATCTTCCGGTAGGCGGCGGTCTTGTAGCCCGTCTCCTTCCACTTCTGGATCCCCCCGGCCAGGTTCTTGACGTTGGTGTACCCCAGGTCCTGGAGGGATTTCGCGGCAAGCACGGAGCGGAGCCCGGACTGGCAATACGTGACGATTTCCGCACTGGGGTCCGGGATCAGGCTGGCGATCCGGAACTCCAGGAAGCCCCGGCTGAGGGAGAGCGCCCCGTCAATGTAGCCATCCCGGTACTCGTCCGGGTCCCGCACGTCCAGGAGGAGGGGCTTCTCCCCGCGCTTCATCCGCTCGTGCAGGGCTTCCGCCGTGATCTCCGGGACGACCCGGCGAGCCTCGTGGACGATGTCACGAACCGTCCTGGGCATGATCGCATTCCTCCGGGAGGCGGCGGGTGAATTGCCGAGAGCCGCTGAGCGCGGCCAGCCGCCACACGAATAATCATACCAGATGGGGACCGAGAGTTCAACCGGCCGGGAGGGGCGGGAAGGCGTACTCGCGCACGGCCGCGCGGCTGAGTCCCTCGGCCACGAGGGCCGGCACGTCCAGCCGGGCCTCCACCTGTCGGATCTCCTCCACCGTGCTCCGGACAACCGGGTGCTTGGGGGTGAAGAGGGTGCAGCAGTCCTGGTCCGGGATGATCGAGGTCTCGAAGGTCCCGATGGCCCGGGCGGCCGCGGCGATCTCGTCCTTGTCCATCCCGATCAGCGGGCGCAGGATCGGGAGGCGCACCGCCTCCTCGATGACCACGAGATTCTCCAGCGTCTGCGAGGCGACCTGCCCCAGGCTCTCCCCTGTGGCCAGGGCCAGCGCCCCCTCCTTCTGGGCCACCTGCTCGGCGATCCGGGCCATGAGACGCCGGTACACCACGACCCGGTAGGGGGGCGGGACGCTCAGGACGACCTCCCGCTGGATCTCCCCGAACGGGACCAGGGTGAGGCGGGAGGCGTACTGGAACCGGGTGAGGTGGGCCACCAGGGCGTCCGCCTTCTCCTGGGAGGTCTTCTCCAGATACGGGTGGGAGTGGAAGTGGACGAACGTGACCGGGCACCCGCGCTTCATCACCCGGTACGCGGCGACGGGCGAATCAATCCCCCCCGAGAGCAGAACGACCACCCGCCCCCCCACCCCGACCGGGAGGCCGCCGGGGCCGGGGACCTTCTCGAAGTAGACGTAGGCCTCGCGCGGAAGGATCTCGACGAAGACGGTCAGTTCCGGGTGGCTCAAATCCACCCGCGTCCCGGTCATGTTGAGGACGAAGGTCCCCAGATGCTCATTCACCTGCATTGAGGTGAGGGGGAACTCCTTGAAGGCCCGCTTCGCCGTGATCCGGAAGGAGGCGAAGGTCCGGCCCGCGAGTCCTTCCTCCACCGCCCGCTCCAGGTCGGGGAGGCGCGGGTTCACGCGCGAGGCCAGGGCGAAGTTGGCCACGCCGAAGACCTCCCCGACCCGGGCCCGGACGGCCGCCCAGTCGGCGTCCCGGCGCAGCCCCAGGATGATCCGTCCCGACTGCTTCCGGATGCCGTGGACACCCTGCCCCCCGGTGGCCTTCCGGAGGTTCCCCATGAGCCGCCCGATGAAGAGGCCGCGGTTCCCCGCCTTCAGAGCGATCTCGTGGTAGTGGACGACGATCACCCGCATGCCCCCTGCCTCTCAGCCCTTGAGCCTGGGATGGGGCGCCATGAAGACCAGCACCACCAGCCGCCCGGGCCCGTCATT
>JAHFDC010000012.1 GCA_023249205.1 Candidatus Methylomirabilota bacterium | reverse complement strand
GGGCCGGGGGCCGGGGCGGCGCCGGCGGCAGGACCCGGACTTTGTCACTTTCATTCTGTCGTTTGTATTAGGCGGCTGAGCGGGCCGGTATGCTAGGGGAGCCGGACGCTGCGGCGGAGGTGGCCGATGCCGAGTGAGCCTTCCAAGGTCCTCGAGACCTTCTCGAACCCCAACCCGGAGCGGGAGTACGAGATTGCCCTCGAGTGTCCGGAGTTCACCTGCCTCTGTCCCCGCACGGGCCAGCCCGACTTCGCCACGATCCGCATCCGCTACGTCCCGGACGCCCGCTGCGTCGAGCTCAAGTCCCTCAAGCTCTACCTCTGGTCCTACCGGAACGAGGGGGCGTTCCACGAGGCCGTCACGAACGAGATCCTGGATGACCTGGTCAAGGCCTGCGAGCCGCGGCGGATGACCGTCGTCGGGGACTTCTCCGTCCGGGGGGGGATCCACACAGTGGTGACCGCCTCGTATGGCAGGCCCGGAGAGGAGAGGGCCTAATGGAGGCGGTTCTCCGGACGATCACGGCGGACCGGGAGGCTTCCCTCGAGGAGCTCAAGGCCTTCCTGCGGATCCCCAGCGTGAGCACCGACCCCGCCCGCCGGGGGGAGGTCCGCCGGGCCGCCCGGTGGCTGGCGGAGCACCTGAGCCGCCTCGGCTGCCGGGTGGAGGTCCGGGAGACCCCCGGCCATCCAATCGTGTACGGGGAGTGGACGGGGGCGCCGGGACGCCCGACCCTGCTCGTGTACGGTCACTACGACGTGCAGCCTGAGGACCCGGTGGAGGAGTGGACGAGTCCCCCCTTCGAGCCCTCGATCCGGGACGGAGCCATCTACGCCCGGGGGGCGGCGGACGACAAGGGCCAGGTCTTCATCCACCTGAAGGCGGCCGAGGCCTGGCTGCGCGCCGAAGGTCGCCTCCCCGTAAACCTGAAGTTCCTGATCGAGGGCGAGGAAGAGGTGGGAAGCCCGAACCTCGAGCCCTTCGTCATGGCCGAGGCGGGCCGCCTCAAGGCGGACGCGGTCGCGATCTCCGACACGGCCATGCTGGCGAAGGGGGTGCCGGCGCTCTGCGTCGGGCTCCGGGGGCTCATCTACTGCCAGGTGGACCTCCAGGGACCGGCCACCGATCTGCACTCCGGGATCTTCGGCGGGAGCGTCGCCAACCCGGCCGGTGTCCTCTGCCGACTGCTCGCGCGCCTCACCGACGAGCAGGGGCGCGTCACGATCCCCGGCTTCTACGACGATGTCCGGCCCCTCACGGGTGCGGAGCGGGAAGCCTTCGCCGCGCTGCCGTTCGACGAGACAGCCTACCGGGAGGCGCTCGGGGTTCCGGCCCTGGACGGGGAGGCCGGCTTCACGACGCTTGAGCGGCGCTGGGCCAGGCCGACCTTGGAGCTGAACGGGCTTCAGGCCGGCTTCACCGGGGTCGGCTCCAAGACGGTCCTGCCCGCACGCGCCATGGCCAAGGTGAGCATGCGCCTCGTGCCGGACCAGGACCCGGAGAAGATCGTGGACGCCTTTGAGACCGCGCTCCGGCGCCACTGCCCGCCGTCGGCCACTCTCACCCTCACCCGGATGCACGGCTCCAAGCCCTGGCTCGCCCCGACGGACCACCCGGCACTCCAGGCCGGGGCCCGGGCCCTGGAGCGGGGCTTCGGGCGGCGGCCCGTCTTCATCCGGGAGGGGGGCTCCATCCCGATCGTCACCACGCTCACCGAGCGGCTCGCCGTCCCCATCCTCCTGCTCGGCTTCGGCCTTCCGGATGAGAACGCCCACGCCCCGGACGAACGCCTGGACCTGGAGAATTTCTCCCGGGGCATCGTGACCGTCGCGCACCTGTACCGAGAACTGACCTGAGCCGAGGAGGGCCGGCATGTCGGAGGGGCCGGGTCGAGAGGCACTCCCCCTCCGCTACCGGGCCGTCTTCTCCACCCCCCCCATCCACTCCCCCTGGCGGTCGGGGGCATGCCGGCAGGGTGCCAGGGAGGCCCTCCTCCTGAGCCTGTCGGAGGCCCTCCCCCCCGGGACCATCCTGCACATGGAGATCTACTGGCCGGAGGAACGGGCGGTCGTCGAGGTAACCGGGGAGGTCCTGACGATGGAGGGGGGTAATCCGGCACCCGCGGTCGGGGAAGGGGTGGCCCACCGGGTCGCCGTCCTCACCATCTCGGAGGAAGGGCGGCGCCTCCTGCTGGAGGCCCTCAGCGGACCTTCAGGAGGGGGCGGGATTCGCGGAGCGCCCGGGGGATGACGCTGAGCCCGGCCGTCTCCCCGACCGTCTCCAGAAGGAAAATCACGTCGGGGTCGGCGAAGGAGACCGCCGGACTTCCCCCCGCTGTCCGGATCGCCTCGGCCACGAAGGTCCCGAGCGCCCGCTCGACCTCCTGGGTATTCACCCGCCCCTTGAGACCGCGCCGGTCCAGGCGGACGAAGAAGCGGGGGCCCGGGTGCCGGGCCACGACCTCCTGCAGCGCCGCCTGGGCCTCCGGGAGGAAGGTGTCGGCGCTCACCGGGAAGGTCCGCTCCACCGGTACGACCCGGGTGATGAGGCTGCCCGGGGCTTCGCCCTTCTCGGCGCGCTCCTGCATCGCCGTGAGGAACGCGAGCGGCTCCTGCACCCGTCCGACCAGCACGTTCCGGTAGCCGGTGAACCGGAAGCGGCCGAAGGGTCGGAGCGACCGGGCCAGGTCCCGGCCGCAGCCATCGGCCGCCGTGAGCAGGACGTTCCAGTCCATCGGACCCCCCTCCCGCCCCTATAGCAGAGCGCCGGGGAAAAATCTACCGGCAGGACGCCGTTGCCGCCCCGTCCGGAGCGGGGTAGACTGCCGCCGGGCCTCGCGGGAGAGGGGAGCCGTGCGGGCGGAGATCGTCATCATCGGCGCCGGGGTCGTGGGTCTCAGCACGGCCTATCATCTGGCGCGCGCGGGGCTGCGGAGCATCCTGGTCCTGGAGCGGGGGACGGTCGGGAGCGGCTCGACCGGCAGGAGTCTGGGAGGGTTCCGGGTGGACTTCTCCACCGAGGTGAATATCCGCTTCTCGCTCGAGAGCATGAAGGCTCTCGAGGGGTTCGCCGAGGAGTTCGGCGTGGACCCGGACCTCAGGCGGATCGGCTATCTCATGCTGACCACGGGGGAAGAATTGGCCGTGCGTCTCCGGGAGAACGCCTCCCGCCTCGCCCGCTTCGGGGTGGAGGTGGAGGTCCTCCGCCCGGCCGAAATCGGGGCACGCTGGCCCTACCTGTCCACCGGGGATCTGGTCAGCGGGACCTTCTGCGCTCGCGACGGGACCGTCGGGCCGAGCGAGCTGACCCGGGGATACGCCGCCGGCGCCAGGCGCCACGGGGTTACGATCCGGGAGGGAGCGGAGGTCGTGGGGATAGAGGTGAGCGGCGGGCGGGTCACGGCCGTCCGGACCCGGACGGAGCGGGTCTCGACGCCCAGGGTTCTCTGCGCCGCGGGGGCCTGGTCCGCCTGGATCGGGCGCATGGCCGGCGTGGAGATCCCGGTGATGCCTGTCCGGCGCCAGGTCTTCGTCACGGGTCCCTGCCCGGCGATCCGGGGCCTGGTCCCCCAGGTGGTGGAGGTGGGGAAGGGCTGGGTCTTCCGCCGCGAGGGAGCCGGATTTTTGATCTACGGCCCGCAGGATCCTGCGCCGGATGGGGTCGCCACGCTCGACTGGGGATCCGTCGGCTGGGCCGTGGCCGCGGCCGCCCACCGGGTGCCAGCCCTCGCGGACGCGGAGGTGCTGGGAGGGTGGGCTGGGCTCTACGATATCTCCCCGGACAGCCACGCGATCCTGGGCCTGGTTCCGGGCCTTGAGGGGTTCTACGTGGCTACCGGCTTCTCCGGCCATGGGATCATGCACAGCCCGGCTGCAGGGAAGGTCATGGCCGAGGTCATCCTCACGGGACAGGCCACGACCATTGACATCGCGCCCCTCACGATCGAGCGATTCGGACGGGGCGCGCTCCTCGAGGAGCCGATGACGGCGCACCACCAGGCGAAGGGATGAGCGAGCGGGGCAGGGAGCGGCTAGGGCGTTTCAGCGGGGCGCGTGAGAAGACGGGAACTTTAGCAGGGGAGGCTTAGGAGACGGGATGGGGGGGCGAGGGGCGGGTTCAGGCTGACCTCTCCGGAGGGCACAAACGAGCCTCGCGAAAGCTACGTAAACCGCGACGGCGACCCAGACACTGATGAATATCGCGAGAACGACTGTCCGCACACTTCCCTCCGGATAGAAAGATCGGCTGAATCTGTTCGCAAGAGACGTGCCAATGTCTATCTCATTGGAAAACTTGCATGGGCTTACGAGGGAATCGATGTTGGTGTGGGGTTTCTCCACAGATTGGGACCCGGAAGACACAGGCCTGTCCGGGGCCCGATCTCCCGGCGTGGGAGACCGCCTGTAGCCACCAGGTCCAGTACGGTGCCCCGGAACAGGCGGGGGAGGGATGGCCCTCCGATTCCTGGCGGCACCCCCGCGCGAGCGAAGGGTCCGGGGATGTGGGCGCGCGATCTCGTCCGCGTGCTATCCGAGGGGGGAAGCCGTGGTCGCCTGGGGTGGACTATCGGGTAGGGGCTTTGCTGGCCACCTCGGCTTCAAGGAGCCGTCGGAGGGTCTCCAGGTCCTGAGAGGGGTTAATACCGTTTTCTTGAAGCCGCCGGATGGCCTCGGAGGGATTTGCCAGTGCGGCCTCCACGAGGCGGTCAACCTTCTGGAAGAGGTTCTGGACCTTCCTGTCCAAGGATCGCTTCACCAGGGGCCGGGCGATCTTCGCGAGCGTTCCCACGATCGGGGTGTCAATCTGGACAAAGCCCTGGACCCGGGTCTCGATCCGGGCCCCCCCCGCGCCGTCCGTCCGGTACTCCAGGACGAGGACCATCCGCCCGGCGATCGTGGGGACCAGGGGCTTCTTGTACGTCCCCCGGGCGAAGAAGACGCGCCGACCCTCCCCTTGCTCCACGAGCATGAAATGTCCCTGCGCCCCCTTGCCGTCGTCGCCCCGGTAGCCGTTTTCCCCGTCGGGGGAGACCTGGTACGTTGCAGCGCCGAGTGCTCGCCCCAGGGCAGCCGTGATGTCGGGGTGGGCGAGGAGGAACTCGTAGAGGGGGAGGCCGGACTTCACCCTGAGGCCGCTGACGGTGTGCGCCAGGACTGGATGCTCCCGGATCTCGCGGACTTCTTGCTCGATGGGAGGGGGAGCGGCAGGAAGGGCCCCCGTGGTTGCGGTGAGCAGCAGGGCTGCCGCCAGGAGGAGCGCCGCCCGGCCCGGGGCCGAGAGACGAGGTCCATTCTTACGGGGGCAGGTCATGAGAGCCTCCAGGCGCCGGTGGAGCGAGCCGTCTCGACCGGGGCCGCGAGGATAGCAAAGCCCGGGCCAGTCCGGCAAGGGCCGGGCCGATAGGGCGCCGGGGGAATGTGGAGCATGGGCCGGATCCTGAACATCGCCCACCGGGGGGCCTCGGCTGCCGCGCCGGAGAACACGCTCCCGGCGTTCGAGGCGGCGCTGGCCGCGGGAGCGGATGCCGTCGAATTGGACGTGCACCGGGCGGCCGATGGGGCCCTGGTCGTCATCCATGACCCGACCCTGGGGCGGACGACGAACGGCCAGGGGCCCGTGGGGGCGCATACCCTCGCCGACCTCAGGCGCCTGGATGCGGGGACCTGGTTCGGGCCGGCTTTCGCCGGGACGGCCGTGCCGACCCTGGAGGAGGTGGTCGCCCTCTCGCGGGGGCGCACCCGCCTCTTCGTGGAGATCAAGGGCGGCAGTGACTTCTACCCCGGGATCGAATCGGCGGTGGTCCGCTGCCTGAGGGACGGAGGCGTCCTCCGGGAGGCGGCGGTGGTTTCCTTCGACCACCCTGCCCTCCTTGCCGTGCGATCCGCGGCGCCGGAGGTGGAGACGGCGGTCCTTCTGGAGGGGCGGCCGGTGGATCCGGGGGGGCTGGCCGCTGCGGCCGGGGCCGGCGGCCTCGCGTTGCGCCACGAGTTGATCACGCCGCGGGAGCGGGCGCTCACGGCCGCCGCCGGCCTCCGGCTCTACGCCTGGACGGTGGACGACGAGGCCCAGATGCGCCGGCTGCTCCATCTGGGCGTGGATGGCATCATCACCAATCACCCCGCTCGCCTCTGGCGCCTGATGGCCGAGCGGGCGGGAGTGTGACCGGACCGCACGCTCGTGGCGGGTGCGCCCGGGGATGACGACTTGCCCCCGAGCGGTGCTCCCGTGCTAGAATCCCCGCGAGGGCGGGGGCGGCGAGCCTCCGCGGGCCTTTCCCACTCTCTGCGCATCTCCTGGACAGGCTGAGGATCCCGTCGCATGGCTCTCGAGGGCGCCATCCGCGAGTTGCAAAGACACGTCGCGGGCGAAGTCCGGTTCGACGAGATGACGAAGGTGCTCTACAGCACCGATGCCAGCATCTACGAGATCGAGCCCCTCGGGGTGGTCATCCCCCGTGACAAGGGAGACGTCGTCGCCACCATCCAGATCGCCGGCCGCCACGGACTGCCGGTCCTCCCCCGCGGGGCCGGGACCTCCCTCGCCGGCCAGGCCTGCGGCCGGGCCATCCACCTGGACCTGTCCAAGTACCTGAACGGCATCCTGGAGGTGAATCCTGAGGCGGGCTGGGCCCGGATCCAGCCGGGAGTGGTCCTGGACGAACTGAACGCCCACCTGCGCCGATTCGGCGTGATGTTCGCCCCGGACGTCTCCCCTAGCAACCGGGCCACCGTCGGCGGGATGATCGGCAACAACTCGGCCGGGGCCCACTCGATCCTGTACGGGAAGACGATTGACCACGTGCTGGAGCTCACCGCCATTCTGAGCGACGGGGAGGAGATCCGCGCGCGGGCCCTCAACGAAGAGGAACTGGCGGTGGGCCTGCGCGGGAGCGGACTCGAGGCCGGGGCCGTCCGCGTCCTTCGGGACCTGGCGGAGCGCCACCGGGACGAGATTCACGCCCGGTACCCGAAGATCATGCGGCGGGTGGGGGGGTACAACCTGGACGAGTTCGTCCCGGGGCGCCCCTTCAACCTGGCCAAGATCCTGGTCGGCTCCGAGGGGACGCTGGCCGCCACGGTCGAGGCGAAGGTCAAGGTGGTCCCCCGGCCGAAGGTGACCGCCCTGGCGGTGGTCCACTTCCGGAGCCTCCTGGAGGCGCTGGAGGCCACGACCGAGATCCTCCCCTCCGGCCCCTCCGCGATTGAATTGGTGGACAAGATGATCCTCGACCTCACCAAGGGGTCGCTCGAGTACTCCCGCCGGATGACGTTCGTGGAGGGGGACCCTGCGGCCCTGCTCCTGGTCGAGTTCTACGGCCACTCCCCGGAGGAGGTCCGGGGGAAGGTCGAGGGGCTGGAGGCCCGCCTCCGGGGCAAGGGGCTCGGGGGCGCCATCGTGAGGGCCCTGGAGCCCGAGGCCCAGCAGAATGTCTGGGGAGTCCGGAAGGCGGGGCTGGGCCTCCTGCTCGGCATGAAGGGGGATAAGAAGCCGATTGCCTTCGTCGAGGACACGGCCGTGCCGCCGGAGCGCCTCGCGGAGTACGTCCGGCGGTTCGACGCCATCGTGCGGGCCCACGACACGGTCGCCGCCTACTATGCCCACGCCTCGGTGGGGTGCCTGCACGTCCGTCCGGTCATTGACCTCAAGCAGGAGCCGGAGGTGGAGAAGATGCGCTCCATCGCCGAGCAGGTGAGCGACCTGGTCCTGGAGTTCGGGGGGGCGATGAGCGCCGAGCACGGGGACGGGCTGGCCCGGTCCTGCTGGAACGAGAAGATGTTCGGCCCGACCCTCTACAAGGCCTTCCAGGACCTGAAGGCGGCCTTCGATCCCCACGGGACCATGAACCCGGGGAAGATCGTCAACGCCCCCCCGATGACCGAGAACCTCCGGTACGGTGCGCGCTACCGGGCGCGGCAGGTGAAGACGTATTTCCGCTTCGCCCGCGAGGGGGGCTTCGACCGGGCCGTGGAGCTGTGCAACGGGGCTGCCGTCTGCAAGAAGAAACTGGAGGGGACCATGTGCCCCTCCTACATGGTGACCCGGGAGGAGGAGCACTCGACCCGGGGGCGGGCCAACGCGCTGCGGGCCGCGATCAGCGGGCAGCTGCCGGCCGAGGCCCTGACGTCCCGGCGGATGTACGAGGTCCTGGACCTCTGCCTGGAGTGCAAGGGGTGCAAGGCCGAGTGCCCCTCCAACGTGGACATGGCGAAGCTGAAGTACGAGTTTCTGGCCCACTACTACGCCGCGCACGGGACGCCGCTCCGGGCGCGCCTCTTCGGCCACATCGCGGCCCTCAGCCGCCTCGGCTGCGCCCTGGCGCCCCTGTCGAACTGGCTGCTCGGCAGCGCGCCTGCCCGCTTCGCGCTGGAGAAGCTCGTCGGCGTGGACCGGCGCCGGCGGCTCCCCCCTTTCGCTCGCCCGACGTTCGAGGCGTGGTTCGCCCGCCGCAACGGGGCGGCCCGGAAGGGGGAGCGGGAGCCGGTCGTGCTGTTCAATGATACGTTCATGACCTACAACGAGCCGGGGATCGGCCGCGCCGCCGTCGCGGTCCTCGAGGCGGCCGGCTTTCACGTGATCCTGCCGGAGAAGCGCTGCTGCGGCCGGCCGATGATCTCCAAGGGGATGGTGGAGCAGGCCCGGGCGCACGCCCGGTACAACCTCGAGCGGCTCGCCCCGTACGCCGAGGCGGGGATCCCGATCGTCGGGTGCGAGCCGTCCTGCATCCTCACGTTCCGGGACGAGTACCCCGACCTCCTGGAGGACCCCCGGACGGAGCGCCTGGCGCGCCACGTCTTCATGGTCGAGGAATTTCTCCTGGGCCTGCACGAGCGGGGCGCGCTCTCGCTTTCGCTCCGGCCGGTCTCCAAGGAGTTCCTGTTCCACGGGCACTGTCACCAGAAGGCCCTGATCGGCTCCGCCCCCTCGCTCAAGGTCCTGGGCCTGCTCCCCGGGGCCAGGGTCGCGGAGGTGGATTCCGGCTGCTGCGGGATGGCCGGCTCCTTCGGGTACGAGCGGGAGCATTACGATATCTCCCAGGCCATCGGGGGGAGGCGCCTCTTCCCGGCCATCCAGGCGGCCGGCCCGGAGACGGAGATCGTGGCCGCCGGCATTTCCTGCCGCCAGCAGATCGCGCACGGGACCGGCCGCCGCGCCAAGCACCTGGTCGAGGTCCTGGCCGCGGCCCTGTGAAGCCCCCCCGGCAAGATCCCCCTTCCCCGCCCTAACCCTCCCGGAGTGCCCAGCGGTGGGTGGGGCGCCCCCCCCTGTTCTCTGCCGGTGGCGCCCTTTCGTGCAATTGCACTGCTGCGGCCAGCCGCCGGCCGAGCCACCACCGGGCAACAGTAGCCCTCTTGCCGGGGGCTCCCCTTTGGAGGCCGTGGGGAGACGAGCACCCACCGAGCCACCCCGGCGGCCGCCTTCCCCCCCTGCCCCCGCTCGGGTGGACCCAGGGGCTCCCCTGAAGCACGCCTCAGGGCCTTCGGACCAGGTGGCGTGCCGAAAGGGCCGGGCGCGGTACAACCCCAAGTTTTTTCCGATTCTCTCGCCCCTCCCAGGACCGGTCGGGGGGGCATCCAGCGGCCGTTCCCCCGCCGGCGGGTGGTCTCCCCGTGCTGACCGGCAAGAGGTGGCCAGGAAGCGTCACCTGGGGTCCCTTCCTGCCGTAGAGCCTTTCTCGCTACCGAGGGCTAACCTCTTGCTATCCCACCAATTCCCTGGCTCCCCGTATTGGCACGCCGATTGCTCTAAACGTGACGCCAAAGCCTTCCGCCCCCTCCCCATGGCGAGAAAGAGGACAGAGGCTGGGAAGGGGAAGGAAGGCGGCGGAGGCCGCGGTGGATATCGAGAGGACGGCGATCGACGCCCTCGCCTTCCAGGTGGAGCGGCTGCGGGAGGAAGTCCACCGGATGGTAAAGGAGCTGGACGCGCTCCTCGTCTGGGAGCGCTACTGCCCCACGTGCGGCCGGGGGGTTCGGCGGGAGAGCATCAGCGAGGTCGCCCAGTGCGGCTGCGGCTGGGTCTGGGAGTAGGGCCGCCGATGTACGAGATCCGCTGCATCTTCTGCAAACGCATTCATCGCTCGGAGTTCTTCGACGAGATCGAGGAGGAGATCCTGTCCTGCCGCGACCGGGCCCCGGAGTGGCAGAAGGGTCGCCTCGAAACCTACGAGGACCCGCAACTCAAGCCCATCAGCCCCGAGACCACTGCTTACGCTGAAGGCTACGTCTAGCCCTCCCCGTTACCCCAGCAGCTCCAGCATCTCCGCCGCCGGGACCGCGACCCCAGTGAGGATCGGGGTGTCCCGCGCCGTGTAGCGGCTTGCCTCCGTCTCTCGCAGTTCCATCACGAGGTCCAGGAAATCGGCCGGGACGTCGGACTCGAAGGCGAC
>JAHFDC010000127.1 GCA_023249205.1 Candidatus Methylomirabilota bacterium | reverse complement strand
CCGGGCCACGAGGCCTTCACCGCCATGCGGGCACGGGGGGCCCAGGTGACCGACATCGTGGTCCTGGTGGTCGCGGCAGACGATGGTGTCATGCCCCAGACGCTGGAGGGGATCAATCACGCGAAGGACGCGGCTGTCCCGATCCTCGTGGCCGTCAACAAGATTGACAAGCCGAACGCCGACCCCGGCCGGGTGAGGCAGCAGTTGGCGGACAAGGGGCTGGTCCCGGAGGAGTGGGGCGGGGACACCATCTACGTGGAGGTCTCGGCCAAGAAGCGGCAGGGCATCCAGAACCTCCTGGATCACCTCCTGGTGCTGGCGGAGGTCCAGGAACTCCGCGCCAACCCCGCCCGGCCGGCCAAGGGGACCGTCGTAGAGGCGGAGCTGGACAAGGGCCGGGGTCCGGTCGCCACCGTGTTGGTCCAGCAGGGAACCCTCCGGGTGGGGAACCCGGTGGTGGCCGGGCTGCACTACGGCCGGGTCCGGGCCATGATGAGCGACAAGGGGCGGAAGGTGCAGGAGGCGGGGCCCGCCACGCCGGTGGAGGTTCTCGGCCTCTCGGGCGTCCCGGAGGCGGGGGATGCCCTGCTGGTGGTCACGGACGAGCGGAAGGCGCGGCAGATTGCTCTGGCGCGCCAGCAGAAGCGGCGGGAGCAGGCGGTGGTGGTGAAGCCCCGCGTCACCCTGGACGATCTGCACAAGCAGGTGCAGAAGGGGGAGGTGAAGGAGCTGCGCCTCATCCTGAAAGGGGACGTGCAGGGTTCCATCGAGCCCCTGAAGGAGTCGCTGGAGCGTCTCAGCACCCCCCAGGTGAAGCTGGAGGTGATCCACACGGGCGTGGGGGCGGTCACGGAGTCGGATGTGATGCTGGCCGCCGCCAGCAACGCCGTCATCCTGGGGTTCAGCGTCCGGCCCGAACCCAAGGCGCAGAAGCTGGCGGAGGGTGAGCGGGTGGATCTCCGGCTCCACACCGTGATCTATGAGGCGGTGGATCAGGTCAAGAAAGCCATGGAGGGCCTGCTCGAACCCCAGTACGTGGAGCGCCACGTGGGGCGCCTCGAGGTCCGGAACACCTTCACTGTGCCGAAGGTGGGGACCGTCGCCGGATGCTACGTGCAGGAGGGGAAGGTGGCGCGCGACGCCGCCGTCCGCGTCGTCCGGGACGGTCGGGTCATCCACGAGGGGAAGGTGGCCTCCCTGCGCCGGTTCAAGGACGATGTCCGGGAGGTCACCACGGGGTACGAGTGCGGCGTCGGCGTGCTCAACTTCGGCGACATCAAGATCGGGGACATCATCGAGGCATACGAACTCGAGGCCGTCGCCCCCAAGCTGTGAGGGTCCTCCATGGTGGTGGGCACCTGCGTGGTGGAGTTGCAGCTCCCGGACAACGGCTCGCTCAAGGGCAAGCGGCAGGTCCTGCGGAGCATCAAGGACCGGGTGCGGGCGCGGTTCAACGTTTCCATCGCCGAGGTGGACCGGCAGGATGCGTGGCAGCGGGCGACGCTCGGGGTTGCGGTGGTGAGCAACGACGCCCGGCTGGTGGACGAGATCCTGAACAAGATCGTCAATTACATCGAAGGGAGCGGCGACGCCCTGCTTCTGGACTACAGCATTGACCTGGTGACCCACCGGTAACGTTCCCGAGGTGGTATGCCCCACTCCCGCGCCGAGCGCGTCGGCGATCTGATCCGGCAAGAGCTGAGCGAGTTGTTGCTCCGGGCGGTCGAAGACCCGCGGGTGGGCATGGTGACCATCACCGACGTGACGGTGAGCCCGGATCTGCGGGCCGCCCGAATTTACGTGGTCAGCCGGGCCGGCGAGGGGGTGGAGGACCAGACGCTCGAGGGCCTCCGGGCGGCCAGGGGCTTCCTGCGGGGGGAGCTCGGCCGCCGCCTCCGCCTCAAGAACATCCCGGACCTGGCCTTCGTGCACGATCAGTCGCTCGACCGCGCCATGCGCATCTCGAGCCTCCTCCGGGAACTGCACCCGGGGGGCGAGGAGCCGGAGGATGGGTGATTTCCCCCGGATGGTCGCACTCCTCAAGACCGTCCGCCGGGTAGCGGTGCTCTCCCATATCAACCCGGAGGCGGACTGCATCGGCGCGGCGCTCGGCCTCACGATTGCGCTCCAGGAGCAGGGAAGGGCGGCCGTGGCCTACAACGCGGACCCCCTCCCCCGCGCCCTCCGGTTCCTCCCGGGTGCCGGGGACTTCGTGCAGGCCGATCGGCTCCCCGGCGGCCTGGACTGTGTCGTCGTCGTCGACAGCGGCACCCCGGAGCGGGTGGGAGGGCTCCTCACCGGGGTCGCCGCCCCTGTCCTGAACGTGGATCACCACAAGGGCAACACCCGGTTCGGCACCCTGAACTGGGTGGTCCCGGAGGCCTCCGCAGCGGGCGAGATGGTCTTCCACCTGCTCCGGGCCCTGGAGCACCCGATCTCACCCCCGGTGGCCACCAACCTGTACGCCGCCGTGCTCACCGACACCGGCTCGTTCCACTACAAGAACACCAGCCCGGAGGCCCTCCGGGTGGCGGCCGCCCTGGTGGAGGCGGGGGCGGTCCCGGGTCAGATCAGCGCGTCCCTGTACGCCCAGCGGGACGCCGGGGAGCTCCGACTCCTCTCGCGCTGCCTGACCACCCTGACCCTCAGTCGGGACGGTCGGGTCGCCTGGATGGAGGTAAGCGCGGCCGATCTGGCCGAGGCAGGGCTCGGGCAGGATGCCCTGGAGGGGTTCATTGACTACCCCCGCTCCATTGCGGGGGTGGAGGTGGCCCTGCTCTTCAGGGGGCTCGGCGGCGACGGGATCCGGGTCTCCCTCCGCTCCCGGGGGCGGGCGGACGTGGCGGCGGTGGCGGCCACCTTCGGGGGGGGAGGGCACCACGACGCCGCCGGCTGTCGCGTGCCGGGGGAGCTGGCGGCGGTGCGCGGGGCCGTGCTCGCGGCCGTCGAGCGGGAACTCGCCTCCGCGGGGGGCGGGGAGCGGGGATGACGAACCGGCGGGAGTGGAATGGCGTCATCAACGTGAACAAGTCTGCGGGGATGACCTCCCACGACGTGGTGGATGTCGTCCGGGGGCTCTACGGGATGCGCCGGGTGGGGCACACCGGCACGCTGGACCCGCGGGGGACCGGGGTGCTCCCCATCTGCCTCGGACGCGCCACCAAGATCGCCCAGTATCTGATGGCGGCCGACAAGGAGTACGCGCTCACCATGCGCCTGGGGGTCACGACCGACACCCTGGACGCGGACGGGAAGGTGGTGGCCGAGAAAGACTGGTCCGGGGTCACGCGGGAGCAACTGGAGGCCGCGCTCGTCCGCTTCCGGGGGGAAGTCCAGCAGATCCCCCCCCTCTTTTCGGCCAAGAAGGTCCAGGGGGAGCGGTTGTACCGGCTCGCCCGCAAGGGGCAGGTGGTGGAGCGCGCCCCGGTCACCGTCATGATCTACGAGGTGAAGTGCACCGCCTTCGAGCCCCCGGAGGTGGACCTGTGGGTCCGGTGCGGGAAGGGGATGTACGCCCGCACCCTCTGCGACGACATCGGGCGGGACCTGTCGTGCGGGGCCCACCTGGCCCGTCTGACCCGGACGCGCTCGGGTCGCTTCGAGGTGAAGGACGCCCTGACGGTGGCGGAGTTGACCGAGCGGGTGCAGGGCGGCCGGGGGGAGGAGGTCCTCATCCCGATCGCCGAGGCGCTGGCCCACCTGCCGGCCGTCCGGGTGGCTCCCGAGGCGACCGCGGCCGTCCTGCACGGCGGGGCGATCGCGGCCGCCGCCGTGGTGGCCTTTCCGCCCGACATCGGGAAGGGGACGCTGGTCCGGGTCCTCGGGTTCCGGCGGCAGCTTCTCGCGCTCGCCCGGGCGGCCATGGACTCCGCCGACTTCGCCACGACCGACCCCCGCCGGAGCGCGCTGACCCCGGTTCGGGTCTTCAGCGGAGCCGCGTGACGATGCGGGTGGTGTCGGACCTCACCGCCCTTCGGGAGCGGCCCTTCCCCGGGATCGTCTGCGGCGTCGGGGTTTTCGACGGGGTGCACCTGGGCCATCAGGCCATCCTCCGGGGGGTGGTGGCGGAGGCAGGGCGGGCGGGGACGCCCGCGGTCTTCACCTTCCTCAACCACCCCCTCACCGTCCTCAACCCCCCCCGCGCCCCCCG
>JAHFDC010000126.1 GCA_023249205.1 Candidatus Methylomirabilota bacterium | reverse complement strand
AGAGTACAGCCCCCGGGGCGCTGGAACCGCGCCGGGAAGCACAAGGTGGCATCATGAACCTCCTCCATCCGAACCAGATGCTTGTCGGGGTGGCGCTTCTTGCGGTGGCTGCCGGGCTGATCGGCGGGGGAGAGCCGGTCGCCCGGGAGTTGCAGGCGGCGGTGGCGGCTGTCAATCAGGAGGCCCGTGAGCCGGGGGGGAAGCCCCGGGTTGTCGGAGCGCTGGCCGCCCTCATCGGCATCAGCCCGGAGAGCCTCTTGGATCAGCGCGCGACCACCGGCCTGGGGTTCGGGGAGATCGCCATCGCGCATGCCATCGCCGATTCGACGGGGGGAGCCAGGACGTTTCAGCAGATCGTCGCCGTCAGGCGGTCCGGTCTGGGCTGGGGACAGGTCATTCACGCTCTCGGCAATGAGGGACTCCTCGCCCAGCCGCACCTGGGCCAGATCGTGAGCCACGTCCGGCGTGTTGCGGCGGTCGCCGGTGCGCTGCGCGAGGTGGCTGCTGCCACGGGCGCCGTGGGCAAGGGCCCGGCGGCCTCGGATGAGGCGAGATCGGAGAAAGAGGAGGGTGAGCTGCACGAGAGCCCCGGGGGCCTCGGGGGGACTCAGAGTGGGGAGGACCGGGGTGTGGGCGAGGTTCCAGACGCCGGGAGAGGGGGGCACTAGGCCTGCGACGCCCAGGGGGTAACGAGCGGTCAGGCCCCCCCACCGCCCTCGTGGCCATTTTCCTTGCGGTCGGCCCGGCCCTTCTTGTCCCACCGGCGGCGCTCGGCGGACCGCCCGTTGCCTTCACCCTGGTCGAGGAGGACCGCACCTACCAGGTCCAGCCGGGCGATAGCCTCGCGGACATCGCGCTCCGTCTGGGCATCCCGTGGCGTCGGATCGCCGATCTGAACGGGCTCGCCGACCCGACGCGGATTGCGCCGGGCCAGGTGCTCCGCCTCCCCGGTCAGCGCATCGTCCCGGCCGTGCTTCAGGACGGTCTGGTCATCAACCTCCCCGATCGGACCCTCCACCACTTTGCCAAAGGGGTGTTGATCGCCTCCTACCCAGTGGGCGTCGGCCGGCCGGACTGGCCGACCCCGCTCGGGGAGTTCCGGATCACGGCCAAGGTCAAGAACCCCGCCTGGTCGGTCCCGAAATCCATCCAGGAGGAGATGGAGGCCGAGGAGCAGGTTGTCAAAACGCAGGTGGAGCCCGGCCCCGACAACCCTCTTGGCGAGTATTGGCTGCGACTCTCCCTCCCGGGGTACGGGATCCACGGGACCATCGCCCCGGAGAGCGTGGGCTGGTTCGGCACCCACGGCTGCGTGCGGCTCCGGGCCGAGGACATCGAATCCCTCTATCACGCGCTCCCTGAGCGGGCCCGGGTGGTGATCATCTACGAGCCGGTCAAGCTCGCGGCCGCCCCCGACGGCCGGGTCTTTCTCGAGGTCCACCCCGATCCCTACGGCATCACCGGCGATCCCTTCGCCCGTTTCGGCGAAGTCCTGGCCGCCCGGCCCGCGCCCGTGCCCCTCGACTACGCCAAGGTGCAGGTCGCCCTATGGGCCGCCGACGGCTTCCCCCGGCTGGTGGGGGGACCCAGGCAACCCGGCGACCCCAGGTAAGCGGCCTTGCGGAGAGGGTGCCACCTGGGGCATCCTAGAGGGGAGCCCGAGGCTGCTGAGAGCAGGACGGCCCGCGGGGGAGGGGTCCTCAACGGCTCGTGTTCTATCGGCGCGCCCGGAAGGCTTCGCCGGATTGGAGGAGATGCGATGGCAGCGTGCGCGGTACAGTGTGTGAAGCTCCAACGGCAGTTGCCCGGGATTGACCCGGAGACGCCGATGGGAAGGGCCGCCCTGATCATGGCCAAGGCCGTCGGCGGCGAGGACCTCAAGAAGCGGATCCAGGAACAGGTCTCCATGGAAGCCTGGAAAATGTGGACGGGGCATCTGACGATGGTCATCAATGAATACCGTCTCGACCCGGCCTCCAGCGAGGCCGATGACGTCATCCGCCAGCAGATGGAGGACTTCTTCTTCGGTGAGGGGGCCGCGCTGCCGCCGGGGTATGTGCCGCCGCAGGCCAAGGGCTAGGCGCTGCGGAGCCCTGCCGGTGTCGCGCGCGAGGGGTGCCTGCGGGTAGCGCCGAGAGAACCGTGTCAGCCAACGTCGTCCTGATATCCACCTATGAGTTGGGGCGCCAGCCCTTCGGCCTTGCCTCGCCTGCCGCCTGGCTCCGGGAGGCGGGCGCCTCGGTCCGGTGCCTGGACCTCGCCCAGGAGCGCCTGGACGAGGAGGTAGTGCGGGCCGCTGACCTCGTGGGGTTCTATCTCCCGATGCACACGGCGACGCGCATCGCCTCGCGCGTGGTCGGGAAGGTGAAAGCGCTCAATCCGGCGGCGCACCTCTGCTTCTACGGCCTCTACGCGCCGGTGAATGAGGGCTATCTGCGGGCGCTCGGGGCGGACACGATCCTGGGCGGGGAATTTGAGGCCGGCCTGGTGAGCCTCCTTCGCCGCCTCCGCGATGGATCGGGGGGATCGGCCGGCACCGTCCAGCCGGAGCCTGCGATCTCGCTCGCGAAGCAGCGCTTCCTTGTGCCGGATCGGGGCGGGCTGCCGGCCCTCTCGACGTATGCGTATCTCACTCTGGGGGACGGGCAGCGGCGCACGGTCGGCTATACGGAGGCCAGCCGCGGCTGCAAGCACGGCTGTCGCCACTGTCCGATCGTCCCCGTGTACGAAGGCCAGTTCCGCGTCGTGCAGCGCGACGTGGTGCTGGGGGACATCCGCCAGCAGGTCGCCGCGGGGGCGGAGCACATCACGTTCGGGGACCCGGACTTCTTCAACGGGGTGGGCCATGCGCTGGCCATCGTGCGGGTGCTGCACGCGGAGCATCCCGCCCTCACGTACGACGTGACCATCAAGATCGAACACCTGCTCAAGCAGGCCCAGCACCTGCCGACCCTGCGGGAGACCGGGTGTCTTTTCGTCACCAGTGCGGTGGAGTCGGTGGACAACCGCGTGCTCGCCCTGCTGGAGAAGGGGCATACTCGGGAGGACTTCATCCGGGTCGTCCACCTCTGCCGGGAAGCGGGTCTCGTCCTGGCACCGACCTTCGTGACATTCACCCCCTGGATCACTCTGGAGGGCTACCAGGAGTTGCTCTGGCTTCTCGCGGAGCTGGAGCTGATCGAGCACGTCTCGCCCATCCAGCTGGCGATCCGCCTCCTGATCCCCGCCGGCTCGAAGCTGCTCGAGGTCCCCGAGGTCCGCGACCTGGTCGGGGAGTTTGACCCGGCTGCCCTCGTGTATCCGTGGAAGCATCCGGATCCCCGGGTGGATCGGCTCTGCGAGGAGGTCCTTGCGCTGGTGAAGGAGGCCGAGGCCGAGGGCCAGAGCCGGCGCGAGATCTTCGCCCGGGTCTGGGAGCGGGCGGAGCGGGCGGCCGCGGGTGGCGTGCGGCCGCTGCGGGAAGCAGACCGCGGGCGGCCGCGGTCGACCATCCCCTACTTGAGCGAGCCCTGGTACTGCTGAGCGGAGCCCACCGAGGAGCAGGTGGCTCCCTTCTGACTGAGGCGAGGATGAGTCGTCGAGCCAATACCGAGTCTGACGACGGCGCCGCTGCCACCAGGCGGTTGCTGCTGCTCTTCACGACGACCGGCTACGAGGCCGACGACTTTGTGGCGGCGGCGCGGAAACTGAACGTTGCCTGTGTCTTCGGGTCGGACCGGTGCCATGTGATGGAGGACCCGTGGCAGGATGCGGCGCTGCCGCTGCGCTTCGAGGATCCGGAGGGGAGTGCCCGGACGATCCTGGAGTACGCCAAGAGTACGCCGATCCATGCGATCGTGGCGGTAGGGGATCGGCCGACCCTCACCGCCGCGCTCGCCTGCCAGGCCCTGGGGCTCCCCTACAACCCGCCGCGCGCGGCCGAGGCCGCCCGCAATAAGTTCAAGGCCCGGCGGCACTTCCAGGCGGCGGGCCTGCCGGTTCCGTCCTTCGCCCGCTTTGCGATTGACCAGGACCCCCGCGGCCTCGTGCAGCAGGTCCGGTTCCCCTGCGTCCTCAAGCCGCTCGCGCTCTCCGCCAGCCGCGGGGTGATCCGCGCCGATGACCCCGACGAGTTCGTGACCGCCTTCCGCCGGATCGGGGCGCTCCTCCGCACCCCCGAAA
>JAHFDC010000125.1 GCA_023249205.1 Candidatus Methylomirabilota bacterium | reverse complement strand
CACCCAGACCCGGACCATCACGCTGGAGTTGACGAAAGAGGAAAAACTCTTGGAGATGCTGAAAAAAGACGGAAAGCAACCGGCGACGAAAAAAGAGGAAGCCCCGCCGGAAAAGAAGGAGGGGAGCCAATGAGTACCACGCGCTCAGGGGGGGGTGCAGGGCGCCTGGTCCCGGCACTCCTGGGCCTGGTGCTGCTGGCTGCCTGCGCCGGTCCGGCGGCGGTCAGCGAGCCCACGCCGCAGGAGCCGACTCCAGTAGCCGCGGCCCCGGCCCCGGAAGCCCCTGCCCCCGAGGCGGTTCCGGTGCCGACGGAGGAGGAGCGAGCGGCGGCCGAGAAGGCCATGCGCGAGGCGGAGGAGGCCGCGAGAGCCGTCCCTGAGCCGGCAAGGCCGGCCGTTCCCATCACGGTGAACGCCATCGCGATCCAGGACGTGGAGCCCACCGGCGCAGTGGTGGTCCTGAGCGCCGACGGCCCCTTTGGCGGCTACGAATCCTTCTCTCTGCCCGAGCCGCCCCGCCTCATCATTGATCTCCCCGAGGCGACCTACGCCGTGAAGAAGCCGGTGGCGGTGCCGAAGGAGGGCCCTGTCAAGCGGCTCCGCGCCACCCAGTACAAGGTGAAGCCCGTCAAGACGCTGCGCCTCGTCGTGGATCTGGTCTCCAACCTCCCGTACCAGGTCCGGACCAGGAACGGCCAGCTCCACGTGCTGATCGGGGATGCCATCGGCAGGATGGCCGTCCCCGAGACCCTGAGCCCGACGGGGGCGCCTGCGGCCGCCGTGAACGGCGAGGGGAAGGTCACGGCGGTCACGTTCAAGCCGGCAGTCGGCAGGTCGCAGATCCTGATCCGGACGGAGGGCCGGGTCTCCTTCAATCTGACCGAGGTGAAGGATCCCCCCAAACTGATCGTGGATGTGGCGGAGGCCACGATCGGGACGGGCGTCAGCCGAAGCCTGGAAGTCGCGCAGATGCCCGGGCCGGTCGAGCGCGTGCGCGCCGCCCAGTTCCGGACCCAGCCGGAGAAGGTCGTCCGCGTCGTGGCGGACCTGAAGCAGCGGGTTCGGTACGAGGCGGTCCAGTCGCCGGCCGGCATCACGGTGGAACTGACCGAGGCGGGGGTGGCGGCGCCGCCGGGGGAGCCTGGCCCGGCCGTACCCGTTCTGGAGGAGCCGCCCCGCCCGATCCCGCCCGCTCCTGCCCCCGCGATGCCCCCGGTGGTGACGATCTTTGCGCCCCCCTCGCCCGGGGCGCCGATGTCCCCGGGGGCGGCGGCCCCCCCGGCCGGGCGGCGCGGACGCATCTCGATGGATTTCAAGGATGCGGACATCAATAATCTCCTCCGGATCATTGCGGAGGTGAGCGGCCAGAACATCGTCGCCGGCGACGAGGTGAAAGGGAAGGTCACGGTCCGCCTGGTGGACGTGGAGTGGGAGAAGGCCCTGGACACTATTCTCCGGATCAATAACTTCGACTACGTCTGGGAGGAGAACATCATCCGGGTCGCCTCCCGGTCGAAACTCGAGCAGGACGCGACCGCCCGCGCCAAGGCCGCTCTGGCCGTCCAGGATGTCAAGCGCTCCGCTCCCCTCAAGACCGCGATCCTGTACGTGAACCACGCGAAACCGGCGGATATCGTGAAGGCCCTGGACAAGGTCAAAACGCCGGGGCGGGGGAGCCTCTCGGTGGACGAGCGGACCGCCTCCCTCATCATCGAGGACACCGAGGAGACCATCCAGAAGATGCGGGAACTGCTCGCCCGGCTCGACCTTGCCACGCCCCAGATCTCGATCGAGGCGCGGCTCGTGGAGATCGCCGCCGACCACTCGCGGGAACTCGGAATCCAGTGGGGCTCGCGCTACAACCCGGGATTCAGCGGCACGGGGGGCGATATCGGGATCTCGGACATCTTCGGGGCGGCCGCCGGCCTGGTCCCCAACATTCTCCCGGGTACCGGGACGGGCTTCCTGGCCGGACAAACGATTCCCCGTGTCGTGAACCTGCCCACCACCAACACGGCGGGCGGCATCGGGATCACCCTCGGTCGGGCGGACCAAAAGTTCGTCCTCGGGGCGACGCTGAACCTCTTCGAGACCCAGGGGAGAGCCCGGACCCTCTCCACCCCGCGGATCACCACCCTGGACAACGAGGAGGCCGAGATCCGGGTCGGCACGCAGGTGCCGTTCACCACCGTGGACAGCAGCGGTCGGACGGTGGTCTCCTTCCAGGAGGCCTTCCTTCGCCTGAAGGTGAGCCCCCACGTGACCGCCGACAAGCTCGTTTCCATGAAAGTGGAAGCAGAAAACACCGTGGCGGGGGCGCGGATTGACTTCGCGGGCGGCTTCGCGTTCCCCCTGAACCAGCGGAAGGCCACGACCCGCATGCTGGTGCCCAACGGGAGCACGGCCGTCATCGGCGGCCTGGTCCAGACCCTCGAGAGCGAGCGTGAGCAGATGGTGCCCTGGCTCGGGAGGATCCCCCTCCTGGGATGGCTCTTCAAGAACCGGACCCAGAACGTCGAGCCGCAGCGCACGGAACTTCTGATCTTCATCACCCCGACGCTGGTGGAGGATATCCGGCAGGCCCGCGGCTAGACCCTTCCCAGCGCCCGAGAGCGAAGCGCACCCTCCGGGGTGCGTTTTTGCTTCCGCTGACCCGACGCCATCGAGTACAATCGCCCCGCGCATGAGGAGGAAGGAGAGATGATACGCCACCTTGCCGTCGCCCTGTTCGTTCTGCTCGCAGCGGGCCCGGCCGCCGCAACGCAGCATCTCCCCAGACTGGTCCTGGTGCTGGGGGATACGTCCTACCTGAGCGAGGAAGCGGTCGCGGAGGCCGGCGCTGCCCTCAAGACCGGCCTCGGGGAGTACACCCTGGAGGAGTACAGCCTCGTCGTCCTGGCCAACGTCCCGCTCGCCGCCGTCCCCCGGGAGGTTCTGGAGGGACTCCCCGACTTCCTCGGAAAAGGGGGCTCACTCTTGCTCACGGGCGGCCCGGCGGCCTTCGGCAGCGGGGGCTACGAGGCGATTGCGCCACTCCTGCCGTTCCGCCTGCGGGGGGGGGCGGACTGGCGCGTGAACCCGTTCAAGCCGGTCCTGCTCCTCCAGGCTTCCCACCCCATCTTTGCGGGCGTCACGTTCCAGACCATCGGGACGCTCAATGACATGAACCCGCACCCCGGGGCCTCCGAGCTGGCCCGGTACGAGGGGGGCGGCGTCGGTCCTGTGGGAGTTGGGGTAGGACGGGGGGCGATCTTTCCCTCCCCCTTGATTGCAGAGCTTGGCGTCGGTTCCGGGAGCGTCCTCGCGGTGGCCTTTGATCTCGGTGCCGAAATCCGGGGCGGCTGGGGATCGGGCCCCCAGTTCGCGCGCAACCTGGTGAGGTATCTGGTGGAACGGTCCCCGCTCCAGCCCAAACCCCGGAAGAAGCCCTGACCATGCTGCGGTATCTCACGGCCGGGGAGTCACATGGGCCTGCCCTCACCGCGATCCTCGAAGGGATCCCGGCCCGTCTCGACCTGACGGCCAAGGAGATTGACGAGGAATTGGCCCGCCGCCAGCAGGGGCACGGCCGGGGGGGCCGGATGAAGATCGAGCAGGATCGGGTCATCTTCTCGGGCGGCGTCCGCCACGGCCTCACCCTCGGTTCCCCCATCACGCTGACCATCGTGAACCGGGACTTCGAAAACTGGCGGGACACGATGGGGGTGGAGGCGGAGGCGAAGGGGCGGGATGCGCGGCCGGCCGTCACCCGTCCGCGGCCCGGTCACGCGGACTTGGCCGGGGCCCTGAAGTACGGCCAGCACGACATCAGGAATGTCCTGGAGCGGGCCAGCGCCCGCGAGACCGTGGCCCGCGTGGCGGTGGGGGCGGTCTGCAAGCGCCTGCTCCGCGAGTTCGGCATCACCGTGATGAGCCACGTCCTGGAGATCGGGGGGATTCGAGCAGAAGTCCCGGCCCTGCCGTCCGCCGACCTGCGGGGGGTGGCCGAGGCCTCCCCAGTCCGGTGCGTGGATCCGGCGGCGGCGGAGCGCATGGTGGAAAAGATTGATGAGGCCAGGAAGCGGCGGACGACGCTGGGCGGCCTCTTCGAGGTGCGCGCGGAGGGGGTGCCGCCGGGTCTCGGCTCCTTCGCCCAGTGGGATCTGCGGCTCGATGGCCGCCTCGCGCAGGCCCTCATGAGCATCCAGGCG
>JAHFDC010000011.1:9238-10646 GCA_023249205.1 Candidatus Methylomirabilota bacterium | reverse complement strand
TCCCTGGAGCACCTGGTGGACACGGTCCTGAGTTTCGAGGGGGAGCAGACGCAGCCGTACCGGGTCCTGCGGGTCCTCAAGCACCGCTTCGGCTCCACTGAGGAGGTGGGGCTGTTCGAGATGACGGGGGCGGGATTCGTGGAGGTGAGCAACCCCTCCGCCCGGCTCCTCCGCGAGCGCCCGGAGCAGGCCCCGGGCTCGGCGGTGCTGGCGGCGCTCGAGGGGAGTCGCCCCATGCTCCTCGAGGTCCAGGCGCTGGTGGCCCCGGCGGGCCTCGGCTCGGCGCGCCGGGTGGCGGGGGGCGTGGACCGGGAGCGCCTCGCCCTCCTCCTGGCGGCGCTGGAGCGGCACGTGGGCCTGGTCCTGGGCCCATCGGATGTCTACGTGAGCGTGGCCGGCGGGCTCCGCGTGACGGAGCCGGCCGCGGACCTCGCCGTCGTCGCCGCCATCGTCAGCAGCGCGCGCAACCGGCCGGTGGACCCGCGCCTGGTCTGCTGCGGGGAGGTGGGCCTGGCGGGGGAGGTCCGGTCCGTCCGCCAGGTCCCGCGCCGCTTGGCGGAGGCGGCCCGCCTCGGGTTTACGCGCGCGCTGCTGCCCGCCGCCGACGCCGCCGCGCCCGCACCGCCGGGGCTCGTCCTGGAAGGCCTCCGCCGCCTTGCGGGCCTGCCCGACGCGCTCTTCCCGGGGAAATAACTCTTTGACGGCTCCGGGACGGTCTGGTACTCTCTGTGAAGAGATTCGATGAGAACGGAGGGGGGCGGGGATGCCCGAGCTGTTCCCGATCGGCAAGAAGGTCGTCTACCCCACGCACGGGGTCGCGCGCATCGAGGCCATCGAGGACAAGGTGGTCTCCGGCGAGCGCCAGGCCTTCTATGTCCTTCGGGTCCTTGGGAGCGGGCTTCTGGTGATGGTCCCGACCCGGAAGGCGCAGCAGGTCCGTCTCCGGGAGGTCATCCGCCGGGCCGAGGTGCCGAAGGTGATGGCCATCCTCCGGCGGAACGACTTGGAGATCCTCCCGAACTGGAACCGGCGCTACAAGGACCACCAGGAACGGATCAAGTCGGGGTCCCTGTACGAGGTCGCCATGGTCCTCCGCAAGCTGGTCCTCCTCCAGAAGGACCGCACCCTCTCCTTCGGCGAGAAGAAGATGCTCGAGACCGTCCGGCAGCTCCTCGTGAGCGAGATCTCCCACGCGGCGGGGATTGACGAGGGGGAGGCAGGCCGGAGGGTGGATCGCACCATCGCCACCGCCTGAGGGCGCGCTCGGGGGTGGTGCCGCCGTCCACAACGCTTATGTGACTGCAACGAATTGTAGCTAACGATCGCGCGACGGCGGGGGTGCCGGGCCAAATGACGAGCATCACGAGGCCCGAGGGAGGAGGCGGCCGCAGGCGTACGCCGTTTGTAC
>JAHFDC010000011.1:0-9228 GCA_023249205.1 Candidatus Methylomirabilota bacterium | reverse complement strand
TTTGTACGTTGAGGACCGCCGACGACCGAGAACGACGTGAGGCGACGTCAGTTGGCCCGGCGCTAGGGGGTCGGTCGGCATGAGCGAGCTGATGGTCCGGGCGGTCTACGTGGTCTTCTGCGGCGCGGTGGGGTGGGCCTCCGGCGCCCTGATGGGGCGGGGGGAGGCGGCGCCGTGGCAGGGGATCGTGCTGGGCCTGAGCTTCGGCGGCGCCTCGATCCTCCTGGAAGTGGGGCTGCGGAAGGCCGCGCCCCGGGTCATCGTCAGCGCCCTCCTCGGGGTCTTCCTCGGGCTGGTCTACGCCCTCCTCCTCCTGTCCGCCCTGGGCGGTCCCCTCGCCGCCCTGCCCCTCCCCATCGCCTCCAGCGTGCAGGTCCTGCTGGTCCTCCTCTGCGTCTACGTGGGGGCGAGCCTGGCGGTGGAGAAGGGACAGGGGGTGGACCTCCTGGCGTTCCTCCGGGCGCTCAAGGAGCAGCCCCGGGTGGAGTCCCACAAGATCCTGGACACCTCCGTCATCATTGACGGGCGCATCGCCGACATCTGCGAGACCGGATTCGTCGAGGGGACGCTCATCATCCCCCAGTTCGTCCTCCGGGAGCTCCAGCACATCGCGGACTCCTCCGACCCCCTGAAGCGGAACCGGGGCCGCCGCGGCCTGGATATCCTCCAGAAGATGCAGAAGGACTCCCAGGTCCAGGTGAGGCTCCACGACAAGGACTTTCCGGAGATCCGGGAGGTGGACGGCAAGATCGTGGCCCTGGCCAAGGCCCTCAGCGCCAAGGTGGTCACCAACGACTTCAACCTGAACAAGGTGTGCGAGTTGCAAGGGGTCCCGGTGCTGAACATCAACGAGCTGACCAATGCCCTCAAGCCCGTGGTCCTGCCCGGCGAGGACATGCGGGTCTACGTTCTGAAGGAGGGGAAGGAGTATAACCAGGGCATCGCCTACCTCGACGACGGCACCATGGTGGTGATTGACAACGGCCGCCGCCACATCGGCCAGACCATTGATGTCCGCGTCACCTCGGTCCTCCAGACCACAGCGGGCCGCATGATCTTCTCCCGGCTGAAGGAGGAGGCGGAGGCGGCCTGAGGGTGGTCCCCTCCCACCGGGGCGCCCAGCGACGATGCATGTCACGGCTGTGATCCCCGCCGCCGGGACGGGCGTCCGGATGGGGGGACCGGTGGCCAAGCCGTTCCTCCTCCTCGGGGGGATTCCCCTTCTCGCCCGCACGCTCCTCCGCCTCGCCCGCTCCCAGGTCATTGACGCCTACGTTCTGGTGGTCCCCCCCGGAAGCGAGGAGACCTGCGCGAAGGCCGTGGTGGCCGCGTACGGGCTGCCGGCGGCATCCCGAATCGTCCCCGGCGGGGCGGTGCGGCAGGCGTCCGTCTGGGCGGGCCTCCAGGCGCTGCCGCCCGGGACCGACCTGGTTCTGGTGCACGATGCCGCCCGCCCCTGCGTGCCGGTTGGCGTCGTGCGGGCAACGGTGGAGGCGGCCGCCCGGGACGGCGCCGCCGTGGCCGCCGTGCCGGCCACGGAGACCGTGAAGGAGGCGAGGCCGGACGGCCGAATCCTCCGGACGCTCCCGCGCGAGAGCCTCTGGATCGCCCAGACGCCCCAGGCCTTCGCCCGGCGCATCATCCTGGAGGCGCACGCCGCGGCGACGGCGGACGGGTTTCTCGGGACGGACGATGCGGCGCTCGTCGAGCGGCTGGGGCGGCCGGTGACGCTGGTGCCGGGTAGCCCCGAAAACATCAAGGTGACCCACCCGGCCGACCTGGAGGTGGCCGCCCGGCTGCTCGAAGCGCAGGGGGAGGGCTGATGCGGGTCGGGGTGGGCTGGGACATCCACCGCCTGGTCCCGGGCCGGCCCCTGATCCTTGGAGGGGTGACGGTGCCGTTTCCCAGCGGGCTGGAGGGGCATTCGGATGCCGACGTCCTCTGCCACGCCCTCATTGATGCCCTCCTCGGGGCCGCGGCGGCGGGGGACATCGGCCGCCGCTTCGGGGTGGACGACCCGGCGCGGGCCGGCGCGAGCAGCCTCGCCCTGCTCCAGGAGGCCTGGGGGAGCCTGAAGGCGCAGGGGTACCGGGTCCTGAACGTGGACGCGACCCTCCTCGCCGAGGCTCCCCGTCTCGCCCCTCACCTGCCCGGGATGGTGGCCAACCTCGCGCAGGCCCTCGAGGTGGGGGCGGACCGGGTCAGCGTGAAGGCCACGACGGCCAAGGGGATGGGCCTCCTCGGCGCCGGAGAGGGGATCGCCTGCATCGCCGTGGCGGCCCTGGCGGCCCCGTCCGGCCCGCCGGAAAGGGAGGCGGGAGCCTGATGCCCCCGCGCCTCTATAACACGCTCACCCAGCGGAAGGAGGAGATCGCCCCCCTCGTCCCCGGCGAGGTGGGGATGTACGTCTGCGGGGTCACGGTCTACGACCTCTGCCACCTGGGTCACGCCCGCTCCCTCCTCGTCTTTGAGGTGCTGCGCCGCTATCTCACCTTCCGGGGGTATAGAGTCCGAATGGTCCGGAACTTCACCGACGTGGACGACAAGATCATCCGGAGGGCCCAGGAGACCGGGACGACCTGGGACGCCGTGGCCAACCACTATGTCCGGGAGTTCCAGACGGACATGGCCCGTTTCGAACTGCCGCCGGCGGACGTGGAGCCGCGGGCCACGGCCCACGTGCCCGCCATGCTGGCCCTGATCGAGCGCCTCCTCGCGCGGGGGCTGGCCTACGTGGTGGACGGGGACGTCTACTTCCGGGTCCGCGCCTACCCGGGGTACGGCCGCCTCTCCCAGCGGAGCCTCGACGACCTGCGGGCCGGGGCCCGGGTCGAGGTGGATGAGCGGAAGGCGGACCCGCTCGACTTCGCCCTGTGGAAGCGGGCGAAGCCGGGGGAGCCTGCCTGGGAGAGCCCGTGGGGGCCGGGCCGGCCCGGCTGGCACATCGAGTGCTCGGCGATGGCCATGCACTACCTCGGGGAGTCCTTCGACCTGCACGGCGCGGGGGAGGACCTCATCTTCCCCCACCACGAGAACGAAATCGCCCAGTCGGAGGGGGCGACCGGGAAGCCGTTCGCCCGCCTCTGGGTCCACAACGGGTTCGTGCGGCTCCAGCAGGAGAAGATGTCCAAGTCGGTCGGAAACGTCTTCACCATCCGGGATCTGCTGGGCAAGTTCTCCGCGGACGCCCTGAAGCTCTTCCTGCTCGGCACCCACTACCGGAGCCCCATTGACTACGCCCCTGAGAAGGTGGAGGAGGCGAGCCGGGCCCTGGACCGGATCCGCCTCCTCGCGGAGGCCGTGGAGGTCCTGGAGGAGGTCCCCGATGAGGCGCGCCCCGGGGGAATTGCATCCGCCGTCGCGGCCGCACGGGCCGAGTACGTGGCCGCCATGGACGACGATCTGAACACCGCCCTGGCTCTCTCGGCAATCTTCACGCTGGTACGCCACCTCAACGCCGCCCTGGACACCCTCCCCGAGCGGCGGCTGGCCGGCCCCGCCGCCGCCATGGCGCTCCGAGAGGGGGTGGCGGTCGTCCGGGAGCAGGCGCGGATCCTGGGACTGTCCCTGGAAGGCGGCGTTCCCGCCGGGGCGAAGGCGGCCGCGGCCGCGGCGGTGGAGGCCCTCCTGCGCGAGTACTGCCCGGCGAGCGCTCCGCGCATCACCGACCTGACGGGCGGAGTAGAGGCCCTCCTCGCCCGCCGGGAGCAGGCGCGCGGGGAGCGGGACTTCGCGACCGCCGACGCCATCCGGCGGCGCCTCAACGATGCCGGGATCGAGGTCGCGGATCGGCCGCAGGGGAGCACATGGCGGTTCCGGAGGAGTTGACGAAACGGGCGGACACCCTGCTGGGTCCCCATGCGGTCCGGGAGGCTCTCCAGGCCGGCTCCCGCCAGGTGGACAAGATCTTTCTGGCCCGCGACCTCAAGGGGGCAGTCGCCCGGGAGATCCTCGGGTTGGCCCGGCAGGCCGGGGTGCCGGTCAAGGCCCTGGACCGCCGGGCCCTGAGTGCCATGACGGCCGGGCTGAAGCACCAGGGGGTGGTCGCGGCCGTGGCCGCCGTCCGGTACCGGGAACTCCCCGACCTCCTGGACATCGCAGAGAGAAGCGGCCGGCCCCCCCTCCTGCTGATCCTGGATGGGGTGGTGGACCCGCGGAATGTGGGCGCCCTGGCCCGGACGGCCGAGGCGGCCGGTGCCCACGGGCTTCTGCTGCTCAAATACCATGCGGCCGGGGTCACGCCATCGGCCGAAAAGGCTGCAGCCGGGGCCTTCGAGCACCTGGCCGTGGCCCGGGTCACGAACCTCGACCAAGCGCTGAGCAGCCTGAAGGCCGCCGGCCTCTGGGTGGTGGGGGCCGATCCGGCTGCCACCCTCCCGTGCACGGGGGCCGATCTGACTGGGCCCCTCGCCCTCGTTATCGGGGGGGAGGGGAAAGGGCTTCGGGCCCTGACCCGTACGCGGTGTGACCTCCTGGTCCGGATCCCGACGCTCGGGCACCTCCGCTCGCTGAACGCCAGCGTGGCGGGGGGCATCCTGCTCTATGAGGTCCTGCGGCAGCGGCTCCGGCAGGAAGACGGGCCGGAGGGCGGCCGGGGGACCGCGCTCGCCCCCACGGGGGGGCCGAGGCCCGGGGTTGAAAAAAAATTGCCTTGATTTACAGGATATTGGCATTTATCATGCTAGTTTGTTTGCTGGCGTAGCTCAGTTGGTAGAGCAGCTGATTTGTAATCAGCCGGTCGGGGGTTCGACTCCCTTCGCCAGCTCCAGGTACACCATGGGGCCGGGGGGTTCCGCAAGGCCGCAATCGCGGCCGCGCTCTTCTTTTTCCCTCATGGGGAGATACCCAAGCGGCCAAAGGGGGCAGACTGTAAATCTGTTGCCACTGTGCTTCGGAGGTTCGAATCCTCCTCTCCCCACCAGGGCCGCCAGGGTGGCAGGCAGCCAGCGGGACGGGTCGGCGCGGGAATAGCTCAGTGGCAGAGCGTCAGCCTTCCAAGCTGAGGGTCGCGGGTTCGAATCCCGTTTCCCGCTCCAGGGGTTCTCAGGCGGATCGAGTCGGTGGCCGTCTTTGCGGCGGCCGCTGGAATGGGTTCAGGGAGCAGGCGACGGCCGGGGAGGCCTCCGGGACACACGGCAGGATGGGGAAGGGGTGGTAGGGCGGGCGGGGGCGTTTGCGCTGGCCGCGCTCCTGCTGTTGGCGCCGCGGGTCCCGGCGGCCGACTCGGCGGCCGTCCATACCCAGCGCGGGCTCAGCCTGTCGGCCGGGGGACTGCACCGGGAGGCCCTGGCCGAATTCGAGCGGGCGCTCGCCCTCGACCCCACCAACCCGGTCCTCCGTCGGAACCTCGCCCGAGCCCACGCGAACCTCGGGGCCCACCTCCTGAAGAGTGGTGCGCCCGCGGAGGCAAAGGCGGCGTTCCGGGCTGCCCTGGAGGCGGGAGGGGAGGAGCCGACCTTCTATGCGGGGCTGGGGGCCGCCGCCCTGCAGCAGCGGGAGACGGCTGAGGCATTCTGGGCGCTCGACGCGGCGCTCCGCCTTGCCCCGGGGCAGCCGGAGATCCTGGTCCTCATGGGCGAGGCCTACGACCAGGCGGGGGATACTGCGCGCGCTCTGGAGTTCTGGGGGGAGGCTCTCAAGCAGCGGCCGGAGGACAGCCGGCTCCGGGAGCGCATGGAGCGGGCGGCCCGCGCCGTCCGGGTCGAGGAGCGGTACGAGGCCCGGGAGAGCCATCACTTCCGGCTGCGGGCCGAGGGGGCGACCGCCCCGGGTGTCCAGGACGAGGTGCTGGCGCTCCTTGAGCAGGCGTACCAGAACGTCGGCTTCGCCCTGGGGCATTACCCGTCGGACCAGGTGCCGGTGGTGCTCCACTCGGACCGGGACTTTGCGGAGGTCACCGGCCTGCCCCACTGGGTCGGCGGAATCTACAATCCTGCCGACGGGAGGATCCGGATTCCGAGTCGGGGGCTCGGCCGGGGCACGGCGGGTCTCGGTGAGGTGCTCGCCCACGAGTACACCCACGTGGTCGTGGCGCGCCTGAGCAGGGGCCGCGCCCCGAGATGGCTGAACGAGGGGCTGGCGCTCTACTTCCAGCGAGGAGGGGGGACCGGGGACGGGGCTTCCCGGCGGCCGATGACGGAGTTCCGGCTCCCGCTGGGTGCCCTGGATGGAGCCCTCGCGCAGAAGCAGGATTACCATATCGCGGGGGCGGCCTACGCCGGAAGCGCTTCGGCGACCGCGTTCTTGCTGGAGCGGGCAGGGGTCCAGGAGGTCGGGCGGCTCCTCCGGCGCCTCGGGGAGGGGGTTCCTTGGGAGCGCGCCTTCGAGGAGGCGGCCAGGATGGATCTGGCCGCCTTCGAGCGGGAGTGGCAGGAGCGCCTCCGGTAGTCATGGGGGATGCTCCGCGTCGGACCCGGTGCCGTTTGGTGTACGGCCCACGTAGCTCAGTCGGCAGAGCGCGTCCTTGGTAAGGACGAGGTCACCAGTTCGATCCTGGTCGTGGGCTCCAGGCGACATGGGAGGCCGGTCGGTCGTGTCTGCCGGGTAGGGGAGGGGAACGGGAGGTTCGCCGTATGGCCAAAGCGAAGTTCGAGCGGACGAAAGAGCACATGAACGTCGGGACCATCGGGCACATTGACCACGGGAAGACGACCCTCACCGCGGCCATCACCAAGGCCCTGCACGCCGTCAACCCGAAGGTCCAGTTCGTCCCCTTCGACCAGATCGACAAGGCCCCGGAGGAGAAGGAGCGGGGGATCACCATCGCCATCTCCCACGTGGAGTACGAGACCGAGAAGCGCCACTACGCCCACGTGGACTGCCCCGGGCACGCGGATTACATCAAGAACATGATCACCGGGGCCGCCCAGATGGACGGGGCGATCCTGGTGGTCGCCGCCTCCGAAGGCCCCATGCCCCAGACCCGGGAGCACATCCTCCTCGCCCGCCAGGTCGGGGTCCCCGCCATGGTGGTCTTCCTGAACAAGGCGGACATGGTGGAGGACCCGGAGCTCCTCGAGCTGGTCGAGTTGGAGGTCCGGGAGCTCCTCACCCAGTACAACTTCCCCGGGGACGAGATCCCGGTGCTCAAGGGCTCGGCGCTCAAGGCCCTGGAGTGTCCCACCCCCGCCCGCACCCACCCGGACACCGCCTGCATCTTCACCCTCATGGACGCCGTGGACCGCTACATCCCCCTCCCGAAGCGGGAGGTGGACAAGCCCTTCCTCATGCCGGTGGAGGACGTCTTCACCATCTCCGGGCGCGGCACGGTGGTCACCGGCCGGGTGGAGCGGGGCCAGGTGAAGGTCGGGGAGGAGGTGGAGATCGTCGGGATCCGCCCCACGGTCAAGACCATCGTCACCGGGGTGGAGATGTTCCGGAAGATCCTCGACCAGGGCCAGGCGGGGGACAACATCGGGCTGCTGCTCCGGGGGACGAAGCGGGAGGAGGTGGAGCGGGGCCAGGTGATCAGTAAGCCCGCCTCCATCACCCCCCACACGCGCTTCAAGGCCGAGGCCTACGTCCTCACCAAGGAGGAGGGGGGCCGGCACACCCCCTTCTTCAACGGCTACCGCCCCCAGTTCTACTTCCGGACCACGGACGTCACCGGGGTCGTCCAGCTCCCCCAGGGGACCGAGATGGTCATGCCGGGGGACAACGTCACCATGACGGTGGAGCTCATCACCCCCATCGCGCTCGAGAAGGAGCTCCGGTTCGCCATCCGGGAGGGGGGGAAGACCGTGGGGGCCGGGGTCGTGAGCGAGATTGTGGGGTAGAGTCCGCCATGCGGGAGATCATCACCCTGGAGTGCGCCGACTGCAAGCGGCGCAATTACTCCAGCACCAAGAACAAGCGGAACACCCCGGATCGCCTGGAGGCGAAGAAGTACTGCCGCTGGTGCCGCAAGCACACGCTCCACAAGGAGACGAAGTAGGCGCCACAGGCGTGTAGCTCTAACGGCTAGAGCACCGGACTCCAAATCCGGGGGATGGGGGTTCGAATCCCTCCACGCCTGCCAGTGATGCCTGGGGGTGGGCGACGCCGGGTGGGGGGAGGCAGCGACCAAAGGGAGTGTCGGAAGGGGGGCCTGAGCCCTCGGTCGGCTGAAAGCGCTCCGGGTCTTCCAGCCTTGGGGGGAGGCAGCGACCGGAGGGAGCGTCGGAAGGGGGGCCTGCCCCCCTCCGAGAAACGGGAGAGGGGATGCGCGAGCACTGGGAACGGGTCGTGCGGTACGTGCGGGAGGTCCGGACGGAAATGAGCAAGGTCTCCTGGCCCCAGAAAAAGGAGGTCATCGGCTCGACCGTCGTGGTCATCATCTCCGTATTCTTGGTCTCCTTCTTCCTCGGGCTGGTAGACCTCGGCCTGCAGAGGCTGGCAAGCCTCATCCTGCGATAGGGGACCCGGGCGAGGGTTAGACGATGGAATCTCGCAGCACCGAGCGCGCGGCAGTCGAAATCGCTCCCCCGGAGGGCCAGGAGGGGGACACGCCGGTTGTCCCCCCGCCGAAGGTGGTGCCCCCCTCCCACCGGTGGTACGTCATCCACACCTATTCGGGGTTCGAGAGCAAGGTGAAGACCAGCATCGAGCAGCAGGTTGCCTCCCGGAACCTGGCCGACCGGGTCAGCGAGACGCTCATCCCCACCGAGAAGGTGGTGGAACTCAAGAAGGGGAAGCGGAAGGAGGCCTTCCGGAAGTTCTTCCCCGGCTACCTCCTCATTCGGATGGAGATGACCGATGACCTCTGGTACCTGATTAAGAACACCCCCAAGGTGACGGGCTTCGTCGGCCCCGGAACCCGGCCCACCCCCATCCCGGACAGCGAGGTCGCCCAGATCATGCAGCAGGTCGAGGAGGGGGTGGAGAAGCCGAAGCACCGGGTCCACTTCGTCAAGGGGGAGAGCGTCCGGGTCGTTGACGGCCCCTTCACCAATTTCACCGGCCTCGTGGAGGAGGTCAAACCCGACAAGGGGCGCCTCAAGGTCATGGTCAGCATCTTCGGCCGCCCCACGCCGGTGGACTGCGAGTTCCTCCAGGTGGAGAAGGTCTAGTGCCGGGACAACTAACGTCGCCTCACCTCGTTCTCCGACCACCCTGCGGGTGGTGCCCGCGGCGGTCCTCAACGTACAAACTGCGTACGCCTCCGGCCGCCTCCTCCCTCGGGCCTCGTGATGCTCGTCATTTGGCCCGGCACGTGAGCCGCCGCATGAGTATTATCTCCAATTCGTTGGA
>JAHFDC010000124.1 GCA_023249205.1 Candidatus Methylomirabilota bacterium | reverse complement strand
CGCGAGTGGGGCACGCCGGCGACAGGACCCGCGGCAGCACGGTCTGTCAGGAGTGGGGCGGAATACTTGGAACGACACTAGCGGTGGTGGCGGGACCGGAGGAGGGCTTCGGCCGCCTCCTGGATCCGGGCGGCGACGACTCCGGCGGGCTCCGTAGCATTCAGGTGAAGGACGTCGGGGCCGCCGAGGCCGGAAAAAATGGCGCGGACACGCTCCAGGTACCCCTCCCGCTCGAAAGTGTCCGTGCCGATGGCCCGGGCCCCGCGGATCCGGGCAAGCCCAGCGGCGGGGGGGAGGTCCAGGATGAAGGTGAGGTGGGGGCGCGGCGCGAAGGCCTCGTTGACGCTGCGGATCACTTCGGGGTCCAGGCCCAGCGCCCCCTGGTAGGCCATCGTGGAGAAGTAGTACCGGTCCAGGAGCACCACCTGGTGGCGGGCCAGGGCGGGCAGGATCACATCCGTCACATGCTCCTGCCGGTCGCGGACGAAGAGGTCCGCCTCCTCCTGGGGAGTCAGCGCGCCCCGGCCTGTCGCAATAAGATCCCGGATGCGCCGGCCGGTCGGACCGGCTGTCGGCTCCCGCGTATAGAGGATCGGGTAGCCGGCTTCCCTCAGGGTGGCTTCCAGGCGCCGCGCCTGGGTGGTCTTCCCCGCCCCATCAATCCCCTCGAAGGCCAGCAGGACCCCCTCGCCCAGGTGCATCAGGTCTCCTGTCCATGCTTTTCCGATCCCGGAGGCGGGTCAGTCTATCATGCCCTGGAGAAAGGCAAAAAGCCCAGCGGGCGCGCAAAACCCCGTTGGTCGCGCCCCCCCTGTTGTGCTAGGATTCCGAGCCACAGGGGGCCGACGCGCACCGGAGCGGGCATGGGCTTCGCGGGAATCATCGGGCACGACCGAGCCGTCGCCCTGCTGCGGCAGGCCCTCCGGACGGACCGGCTGGCGCACGCGTACCTGTTCGTCGGGCCCAGGGGAGTCGGGAAGCACCGCGTCGGGCTGGCGCTCGCGCGGGCGGCCAACTGCCTGCGCTCCCTCCCGGACGGAGACGCCTGCGGCGCCTGCGCCGCGTGCCGGAAGATCGCTGCCGGGGTCCATCCGGACGTCCTGGTCCTCACGCCGGAGGAGGGGGCGATCCGGATCGAGCAGGTGCGAACCCTCAGAGAGGAAGTCAGCCGTCGCCCCTACGAGGGGAGGCGGCGATGCGTCCTGCTGGACCCGGCCGAGGCGCTGACGGAGCAGGCCCAGAACGCGCTCTTGAAGACGCTGGAGGAGCCGGCGGGGGCGACGACGTTCCTCCTCCTGGCCCGGCGGGCGGAGGGGCTGCTCCCGACGGTCGTCTCCCGGTGCCAGCGCGTGACCTTCTGGCCGATGCCGGAGGCCCTCATCGCACAGCACCTGGCGGCGACGGGCCTCCCCGCCGACCGGGCCCACGCGCTGGCCGCCCTCGCGCGGGGAAGCGTCGGGGACGCCCTGACGCTTGCGGGCGGGACGGTCCTGGAGAGCCGGGATGCGCTGCTCGACCGACTCTTCCCCGCGCTGAAGCGAGGGGCAGCCGCCTGCGTGGAAGTGGCGGAGGAGATCGCCCGGGACCGGGCGGCTTTCGGCGAGGCACTTGACCTGCTCCTGACCTGGTGCCGGGACCTGCTGGTGACCGCGGTCCTGGGGCATTCCGGGCTCGCGGCGAACCGGGACCGGGCCGACGCCCTGGTGGCGGCGGCCGGGCAGTTCACGGTGGAGGCGCTGGCGGGGGCGGTGGCGGCCGCCGCGGCCGCCCGCGAAGCCCTCGAGACAAACGCCAACCCGCGCCTCACCTGCGAGGCGCTCCTGTTCCGACTGCGGGACCTGCTCGTTCCCGCGTCTGGAGGTGAAGGGAATGGCACCCGTCGTGAAGGTGAGTTTCGGCGACCAGGAGCGTGAGCAGTTCTACTACGCCGGGTCGCTGGCGATCTCCCTGGGCATGCCGGTGGTGGTGGAGAGCGACCGCGGGATCCTGGTCGGGAAAGTCACCGCCAAGGTTCCCTACTACCCCGTCCACAAGTTGACGAAGCCCCTCCGGGAGATCCGGCGGCCCGCGACCCCCGCCGACCTGGAGCGGGCGGAGCAGCAGAAGACCCGCCAGAAGGAGGCGCGGACGGCGGTGGAGGAGGCGATCCGCCAGCACGCGCTCCCGATGAACCTGGTGGACGTGCGCCTCTCCGGCGACCAGTCCCGCTGTGTGGTCCGGTTCAATGCCGAGGGGAGGGTGGACTTCCGGAACCTGGTCCGGGACCTGGCCCACCGGCTCCGGATGCGGATCGAGATGCGCCAGATCGGCGCCCGCGACGAGGCCAGCGTCACCGGGGCGATCGGGACCTGCGGGCGGACGTTATGCTGCAAGTCCTGGCTGAAGGAGTTCCAGCCGATCAGCATCAAGATGGCCAAGGAGCAGAGTCTCTCTCTGAACTCCTCGAAGATCTCCGGAGCCTGCGGCCGCCTGAAATGCTGCCTCTCCTACGAGTACACCATGTACCAGGACCTCCGGAAGGGCCTGCCCAAGGTCGGGGGACACGTGATGACCCACCAGGGGGCGGGCCTCGTGAAGCAGCACCTAGTCCTCGAGGAGGGCGTGACGGTCCAGCTCGAGGATGGCCGGCTCGTCCAGTACCGGGCCGCCGAGGTCGCGATCCGAAAGGCGGAGTACCCCGAGCAGCCCCCGATCCCCCCCATCTCCGGGAGCTGCGGCTCCGGTGGGGGCTGCGGGTCCAAGGGGGGCGGGTGCGGCTCGGGCGGCGGGTGCGGGTCCGGGGGGGGCGGGTGCGGGTCCGGCGGAGGCTGAGGGAAGTCCCGCGCCGTGTAGCGGCGCCAGGATAGCGGGACCGGGCGGGCGGCGAGCCGCTCGCCCGGATTTTTTTGCGGGCAGGGGAGGAGGATGACCCGCTTCTACATCACCACGCCGATCTATTATGTCAACGCGACCCCTCACCTGGGGCACGCCTACACCACCATCCTGGCCGACGCCACGGCCCGCTTCCACCGCCTCTTCGGGGAGGAGGTGTACTTCCTCACCGGGACCGACGAGCACGGCGACAAGATCGCTCAGGCGGCCGCCGCCGCCGGCGAGAGCCCGCAGGCGTACGCCGACCGGATCAGCGGGGTCTTCCAGGAGACCTGGCGCCGCTTGAAGATCACCCACGACCAGTTCATCCGCACGACCGCAGCGCCGCACCGGAAGGTGGTCCAGGGCATCCTCCAGAAGATCTACGACGGCGGGGAGATCTACTTCGGGGAGTACGGCGGGCAGTACTGCTTCGGCTGCGAGCGCTTCTATGCCGAGCGGGAACTGGTGGACGGGAAGTGTCCCGATCATCAGACCGTGCCGACCTATATCAAGGAGCAGAACTACTTCTTCCGGATGGGCACGTACCAGCAGCGGCTCCTCAAGCACCTGGAGAGGCACCCGGAGTGCATCCGGCCCGAGCGCTACCGGAACGAGGTCCTGGCCTTCCTCAAGGACCCCCTGGAAGACCTCTGCATCTCGCGCCCCAAGGCACGCCTCGAGTGGGGCATCCCGCTCCCCTTCGACGACCGGTACGTGACCTACGTCTGGTTCGACGCGCTTATTAACTATGTCAGCGCCCTCGGCTACCCGGACGCCGACCTCTACGCCAAGTTCTGGGGGACCGACCAGGCACCGATCGCCCAGCACCTGATCGGCAAGGATATCGTGAAGCCCCACGGCATCTACTGGCCCACCATGCTCTGGGCCGCCGGCATCCCCGTCTATCGGCACCTGAATGTCCACGGCTACTGGACCGTGGAGACCGGAAAAATGTCCAAGAGCCGCGGGGCGGTGGTCCGGCCCCTGGACCTGGTGGACCGGTACGGCTACGACGCCTTCCGGTACTTCCTGCTGCGGGAGATGGTCTTCGGCCTGGATGCGACCTTCAGCGAGGAGGCACTGGTCGGGCGCCTGAACGCGGATCTGGCCAACGACCTGGGGAACCTGGTCAGCCGGACCTGCACGATGCTGGAGCGGTACCTGCAGGGCCGGATCCCCAGGCCCGCCCCGCCCGCGGCAGGGCTGGACATGGAGATCCCCCGGACGGTGGAGGCGGCACAGGCCTCCGCCCGGAGCGCGGTGGAGCACTTCGCCTGGCACCGGGCCCTGGAGGCCATCTGGGAGATCGTCAGTCTCGCGAACCGGTACATTGACAGCGTGAAGCCCTGGGACCTGGC
>JAHFDC010000123.1 GCA_023249205.1 Candidatus Methylomirabilota bacterium | reverse complement strand
AGAGGGTGCCCATCAGCTTGCGTCGAGCCGAGAGTGTCTCCTCTTCCGCCAGCCGCTCCATGAGGGCCGGCACGGCCGCATCTCCCAGTGACACCAGCAGGAAGATCAGGTCGTCGTCGAGGGCGGGGTCCTTCTGGCAGAGCTTCCCGATGAGGTACGCGATGCCGGGGGGATCCCCGAGACCCACAATGACCTGCTCCGCCTCGGGCCGGACCCAGGCCGGCTTCACGCTCTGCGGGTGGGTGTGGAAGACGAAAGCGGAGAAGATTCGGACGAAGGTTTCGAGGTCGTCGCCGGTGCGCGCTTTGCGGCCCCACTCGAGGAGCCCGGCTGCCGCCCGCCGGTAGGTCGCCACGTCCCAGGCATCCTCCAGGCGGTTCAGGAGGTTTTCTAACGTCGGGGGCTCCTCGGGCGGGGGCGGTTCGGGTTCGGGCTCGGGAACCGGGGGCGCGACCACTTCCGGCGGCATCGGGGCCGCCTCCTCGGGGGCGAGCGGGGCCGCCTGCGGCTCCTCCTGAAAGTGCACCTCCAGCTCCGCGACCTGCAGCCGCGAGACCCCCTTTCCCTGGAGCACCCGGACCGGCCCTCCCTCATTCATCAGGTGCTTCGGGTCCATCGAGAGCATCTCCAGAAACCCGCGGACTTCTGCTGCCTCCAGGCCCTTGTCGAAGAGAATCCGCTGGATCCGCCGCAGGTGGAGGTCGGCGGCGAACTGCCGGAGCAGGGTGTTGTCTTTCCCAAGGGGCAGCTTTCCGTAGTGGAGGCTCTCGCGGGTCACCGTGATGGTGAGGCGGGAGTGGTAGGTCAGCAGGCCGATGAGGTTGTGGCACGCTCGGTCGAGGGAGTGGGCGAGGGAGGGATGACTCGGGGGGTAGAAGGCCAGGTCCCGGGCGGTCTTGTTGAGGCTGATCATCCCCTCCTCGAGATCCTTGAGGAAGCGGCCGTCGGCGGAATCGGGAGCCGGATGTCGGTGCCCTGGATCCCTCTCCATGGCTCACGCCCCTCCGGTAGTATCTTCTCGGGTGCTCCCCGCTCGGGACCACCCGGATGCCACCGAACACCCGATGGAGGCGATCATACCAGACACGGGAGAAATGTCAACGCGGCCGTGGCTCCAAGACCTTCATCTGCGCGGCGTTACCAGAGGTCCAGTGGATCGGCGTCCACCTCGATCCGGAGGCCCTGGCGCCCTGGAGGGGGTCCGCCAGCGAGCGCCGCTCGGACCGCCCGATGCAGCGTGCTGGCCACCCTTCCCTTCGCGAGGAGGTGCCAACGATAGCGACCCCGGAGGCGCAGCAGGGGGGCAGGGGCCGGCCCGTCCACCTCCACGCCGCCACGGCTCTGCAAGAGCCCGGCCAGGCGCTCCGCAGCGGCCCGCGCGCTCCCTTCGGCCGGGGCGCTGCAGAGCAGGCGCACGGTGCGGGTGAAGGGCGGGAGACGGAGGGCCCGGCGAATCGGGGCCTCCTCGCGGTAGAAGGCGGCGTAATCCTGCGCTAGGGCGGAGCGGATGGCGTAGTGCTCCGGGGCGAAGGTCTGGATGATCCCCTCCCCCGGGTCCCGCCCCCGTCCCGAGCGCCCCACCATCTGGGTGAGAAGGGCAAACGTCCGCTCCCCGGCCCGGTAGTCCGGCAGGTTGAGCGTGATGTCAGCGGCGAGCACCCCCACGAGCGTCACCCCGGGGAAGTCGTGGCCCTTGGCGATCATCTGGGTCCCGACCAGCACGTCGAGAGACCCCGCGGCCAGGCGGGAGAGGATGGCCCGGTACCCCGCGGCCCCGACCGTGGTGTCCCGGTCCATCCGGGCGACCCGCGCGCCGGAAAACGTCTCCAGGACTACCCGCTCGAGTTGCTCCGTCCCGACGCCAAAGTGCCGCACCCGACTCCCCCGACATTCGGGGCAGGCGTCCGGCAGTTTGCGGGAAGACCCGCAGTGGTGGCAGAGGGCGCGGGCGACGGTCGCGTGCCAGGTGAGGCTCACGCTGCAGCGGGGGCACCGCAGGATCAACCCGCAGTCCCGGCAGAGGAGGGCGGCGGCATACCCCCGCCGGTTCAACAGGAGGAGGACCTGCCCCCCGCGCCCGAGATGGGCGGTCATCCGCTCCCTGAGGAGGGCGGAGACGAGAGGGAGGCGCCGCGCCTTGGCCAGCTCCTGCCGCATGTCCACCACGTGGACCGTGGGGAGGCGGGACTCCCCGAGGCGCGCCGGAAGCCTCAGGAGGTTATAGCGCCCCCGCTCGGCGTTCGCGTACGACTCCAGCGCGGGAGTGGCGGACCCCAGGAGGACGGGGCAGCCCAGGAGGCGCGCCCGCATGACCGCCACGTCCCGCGCGTGGTAGCGGGGAACATCTTCTTGCTTGTAGGCGCCGTCCTGTTCCTCGTCCACGATGAGGAGGCCGAGGCGGGGGAGGGGTGCGAAGACCGCGGAGCGGGCGCCGACCACGATGTCGGCCTCCCCGGCCCGGATGCGCCGCCACTCGTCGAAGCGCTCGCCCGGGCGGAGTCCGCTGTGCAGCGGGGCGACGCGCCGGCCGAATCGGGCAGTGAAGCGGGCGGTGGCGGCCGGAGTCAGGGCGATCTCGGGGACCAGGACCAGCGCCTGGCGGCCCGCCGCGAGGGCGGCGGCGATCGCCTGGAGGTACACCTCGGTCTTCCCGCTCCCGGTCACGCCGAAGAGGAGAAAGACGCCAAAGCGGCCGGACCGGAGCGCCGCGAGGATGGTGCTGAGGGCCTCCGCCTGCGCCGGGGTCGGGGGGAGCGGGTTTTCTTTCGCCTCCACCGGGTATTCGGCCAGCGGGTCCCGCGGCGCCTCGCGGGCGCGGGGACTGAGCAGACCACGGCCCAGGAGGGCGCGCTCGGCGGCGGCCGTCCGGGTCCCGCGGCGGAGTTCCCCCGCCGGGAGTTCGCCTCCTGCCTGCAGGAGGCGCTCGAGGACCTCCGCCTGGCGGGGGGCGCGACTCCGGAGGGCCTCAGCCTGCCGCCGCGCCTCCTCGGGGGAGACTACCAGGGCGTACCAGCGGGTCGTGCGGGGCTGGTCCCGGGGCGTCGGGAGGACCGGCTCGACGTGGAGGAGGCCGCCCTGGGCGAGGCGGCTCAGGCACGCACGCGCCGCGGCCGGCCCCACGCGGCGCGCGAGGGCCCGGACCGGGACGGCCGCCCCACGCTCCAGGAGGGTGGCGAGCCGCTCCGTCGTCGGCGAATCATCTGCGGCGCGGAGGGCGGCCACGGTCGTCCCGGGAGTGAGCCGGATAACCTGGCGAGTCGCCGTGGTCAGTTCCGGGGGAAGGGCGGCCCGGATGACCTCGCCCCACGGGGCGAAGTAGTAGTCTGCCGTCCAGCGGGTCAGTTCGAGGAGATGCTCGTCCAGGGCGGGACGCTCGTCCAGGACCTCCAGGATCGGCCGCAGCCGGGCGGGGGGAGCCTCCGCCGGGAACCCGACCACGTACCCGGTGACCTCGCGCCGTCCCAGCGGAACCCGGACGCGCACGCCAGCCCGGAGGGCCGGGGCCAGTCCCCGGGGGATGCTGTAGGTGAGGGGAGCGGGGAGGGGGAGCGGGAGCGCGACCGCCGCGTAGGGGCCTGGGCCCTTTGCACCGGGGAGAAGCGCCGAATTGCTTTGACCTTTCGCCATCGCTTGCGGTACTCTCGCAACTGGAGGCAGACACGGCATGGGATCAGGGACGAGCAAACGGCGTTTCACCCTCCGCTATGACCAGGCGGTCCATGACCTGTGGGTGGGGTTGATCGAGGGGGATCGCCGCTACCACTCTGCCGATCAGCGGCACCGGCGCTCGCTGCTCGCGGAGCTGCTGAGAGCACGGTTCGCACATGGCTTTATCCGCACCCGCCTGCCTCGCCTCGCCAACCTCTTGCCGCAACACCCGCCGACCCGCCCGGTTCGCACCAAGGCCGCCTGACCGCTCACCAGCTGGCGTTCCGGGTACAACCCAGGATGCTCGCGCCGCCTCTCGTGCCGGGCCACCTGACGTCGCCTCACGCCGTTCTCCGACCACCCTTCGGGTGGTGCCCCCGGCGGTCCTCAACGTACAAACTGCGTACGCCTCCCCACCCACCGGAGGTGGGTGCCCGGTCCTCCCTCGGGCCTCGTGATGCTCGTCATTTGGCCCGGCACCCCGCTGCGTGAGCATTATCTGCAACTCGTTGGAGTCGTGCTAGGCGTGGCCCGTCAGGCGGCGGAGTTCACGTTGGAGAAGTTGCATGTCCTG
>JAHFDC010000122.1 GCA_023249205.1 Candidatus Methylomirabilota bacterium | reverse complement strand
GACGTCCTCTTCGCCGATACCCACGACGGCAAGCCGCTCGTGCCGGAGCATGGCTACCCTCTCCGTCTGGTGGTTCCGAAGCGCTACTTCTGGAAAAGCGCCAAGTGGGTCTGGGGTATGGAGATGACCGCCGAGGATCGGCGCGGATTCTGGGAGGTCCGGGGCTACAACAATAGCGCGGACCCGTGGCGGGAGGAGCGGTACTGGTAGGACGTGGGAGGCCGGCCCAGGATGCCACGGGAGCCCTACCACACGGTCTGGGCCGTCTTCGTCTTCGGCTGGCTGAACATCTACCTTCTCCGGATGGCCCTCACCCCTATCCTGTCTCCCCTCATCACCGAGCTCGGCCTCACCTTCGCGGAAGCGGGTCTCCTCGCCACCGCCTACTTCTACGCCTACGCGGGCATGCAGGTCCCGGCCGGGCTCCTCGGCGAGCGCTTCGGCCGCAAGCGCGTGCTCGTGGCGGGGACACTCACCTGGGCGTTCGCCTCCCTTCTCACCGGCTTCACCTCGTCCTTCGCCCAGATCTTCTCCGCCCGGTTCGTGGCCGGCCTCGGGATGGGGTCGTACTTCGGCAATGACCGCCCCCTCATCGCCGCCGCCACGCCCCGGGGAAGGATGGCCGTGGGCCAGGCGATCTCCTTCACCGGCGGGGGCCTCGGCCTGTGCCTCGGGCTCGTGCTGTCCGGCCTCGCGACGGAGGCATGGGGCTGGCGGGCGGCATTCATCCTCCTCTCCCTCCCTTCCTTCCTGGCGGCAGCTGCGGTCTGCCGCTTCATCCGGGAGCCCGCCTCCGTTGCTCGCCAGGGATGGGCGTGGCGTCCCTACCGGGCCTTACTGCGGAGCACGGACCTCTGGCGCCTGTATCTGGCCCAGGCGACGAACATCTACGCCATGTCGGTGATCGGGACGTGGGCGCCGGCGATGTTCCAGGAGGTGGGGGTGCAGGGTCTGGGGGCCTCTTCGCTGTACGCGAGCCTGCTCGGGCTTGCCGCCCTGCCCGGACTCCTCCTGGTCGGATGGGGGAGTGACCGGGCAGCCAGCAGGGGTCTGGGGCGCAAGGGGGTCATGGCGCTGGCGTATGCGGGGGTGGCAGTCGCCCTCCTGGCGCTGGGGATCGCGCTCAGCGTCAGGCTGCCGGCCGCGGCCCTCGGCGCCGGGATCTTTCTCGCCGGGGTATTCCTGTGGGGCTGCTATGGACCGGCCTACGCTGTCCTGGGGGACCTGGCGCCGCCCGAGGTCCTCGGCACGGCCTTCGGTCTCTGCAACACGGTGGCGTTCGTCGGGTCGCTGGTGGCCCCCATGGCGACCGGCTGGATCCGCGACGTGACCGGCTCCTTCGCCGGCGGCTGCTACGTCGCGGCCGGTCTGGCCCTGGTCGGCGCCCTACTGGCATTCAGCATCCCGCCCGCCTTCCGGTTGGCCCCGGAAGGGGCTCGGGCCGGGAGTGGGTGAGGGAGAACGCATGGCCCTGCGAGACGAGCCACTCTTCTGCCCGTACTGCGCCATGATGCAGTTCCACGTGGACCCGGAGGAGGAGGGACGCGTCTACTGCCCGGTCTGCGGTGTGGACGTTCCTATCCGCGAGCTGGTCCGGACTCCATAGGGACGGGCGCAGGCGGGCGTTGATCGCGATGGCCGGCGCCCCCGCGGTCCGGCAGCGGACGGCCGCCTCTGAGCCCTTGGCCAGGTCACCCTTACGGACCACGATGGCCGGAGAGGAGCGGACCTCTGCCACGACGCCTGCAACCAGGGCCTTGGGGCGGCATCGGGGCGGCTTCAGCCTGGGGCCGTCCAGACTTTTGTCTCTCGACAGTCCCCTTGATAACGCATGGCGTTATCATCTCATGAGAGGTTGTGGGAGTTGACTTCTTGGGCAGGGATGGGCTAGCCTAGCGAGTGAGGGGTGCGTCGCCCGTTCGCCGGTCCCCTGAGCATCCCGAGGGAGGCAAGTGCCCATCCGCAAAGCGATTTTCCCGGCAGCCGGCCTGGGGACCCGCTTTCTCCCCGCCACGAAGGCCCAGCCCAAAGAGATGCTCCCCCTCGTTGACAAGCCGGTCATCCAGTACGTGCTGGAAGAGGCGGTGGCCGCCGGCATCCGGGACGTGGTCATCGTCACCGGGCGGGGAAAGAACGCCATCGAGGACCACTTCGACCAAGCAGTCGAACTGGAAGCCTTCTTGCAGGCCAGGGGGAAAACGGACCTCTTGGCCCAGATTCGCCGCATCCCCGAACTGGCCTCCGTCTGCTACATCCGGCAGCGGGAGCCCCTGGGCCTCGGGCACGCGATCCTCACCGCCCGGAGTTGGGTGGGTGAGGAGCCCTTCGCCGTGCTGTTGGGGGACGATGTGGTGGATGCCCCGGTCCCCTGCATCGGGCAGTTGATGGAGGTGTTCGCCCGCACGGGCGCGCCCGTGGTGGCCATCATGGAGGTCCCCCCGGAGGAGGTCTCCTCCTACGGCATCGTGGCCGGGGAGCCGGCCGGGGAGCGGCTTGTGCGGCTGACAGGCCTGGTGGAGAAGCCGACGGTGGCCGAGGCCCCCTCCCGCTGGGCGATCGTTGGCCGGTACATTCTCACCCCGGATATATTTCCCGCCCTGGAGGCGACCGGGCCGGATGCGAGGGGGGAGATCCAACTGACCAACGGTCTCCGCCGGCTGCTCGGGAGCCGCCCGATCTACGGCTACCGCTTTGAGGGCCGATGGTACGACGCCGGCAGCCGGCTCGGGTTTCTGAAGGCCACGGTCGAACTGGCCCTGAACCGGCCGGATCTGGGCAAGGCCTTCCGGGAGTACCTCCGGGGCCTGCCCCTCGAGGAGGAGCCGGCCGGCCCCGGCCGGCCCCCCGGCTGAGGGGAGCAACCGGAGATCGCGCGCGTTATGGAGGATAAGGAGCGCCCCGCCCCGCCCGAGCAGGAGCCCGAGCCCGCGGGGGAGCCGGCCGTCGCCGAGGAGGATCCCCTCGCGGCCGACGACGACATCGAGCGGGCGGGCTTCGAGAAGATCAAGCGGAAGCGGAACCCGCCGCGGGAGGTCCGGGCCTCGGCCCGGCGCGACCGGGAGGGGCCGCCGCCCCGCAAGCGCCGCTGACGAGAGAGGAGTCCTCAAGCGTGCAGTTCGCCGATCCGACCGTGAAGGATCCGCCGACCCCCGAGAGCCCTCCGGGGGGGGAGGGGGGCGGCCCCGCCGGCCAGGAGAAGAAGTTCCCCGAACTGACGCCGGTCCTCCCGGTCCGGGACGTGGTGGTCTATCCCTTCATGATCCTGCCGCTCTTCGTGGGCCGGGAGAAGTCCATCCGGGCGGTGGACGAGGCGCTGGGCCGGGACCGCATGATCCTCCTCGTGGCGCAGAAGGAGGCCGAGGCGGAGGACCCGGGGGTCGAGGAGATCTACCCCATCGGCACCGTGGCGATGATCATGCGCATGTTGAAGATGCCGGACGGCCGGGTGAAGATCCTGGTGCAGGGGTCCAGTCGTGCGAAGGTGACCCGGTTCACCCGGACCGACTCCTTCTTCGAGGCCCGGATCCAGGAGCTGCCGGACCAGGACGTGCCCACCATGAGCCTGGAGCTGGAGGCCCTGATCCGCTCCGTGAAGGAGCAGGTCTCGAAGAGCGCCTCGCTGGGGAAGGCGGTCTCCCCGGACGTCCTGGTGATCATCAATAACCTGGATCACCCGGGGCGCCTGGCCGACCTGGTGGCCAGCAACCTGGACCTGAAGGTGGAGCAGGCGGTGGAGGTGCTGGGGATCACCGACCCGGTGGCCCGCCTGCGGCGCACGGGCGAGTTCCTCCGGAAGGAGCTGGAGGTGCTGGCGGTCCAGCACAAGATCCAGAGCAGCGCCCGGGAGGAGATGGACAAGACCCAGCGGGAGTACTACCTCCGGGAGCAGTTGAAGGCCATCCAGAAGGAGCTGGGCGAGTCGGACGAGCGGACGGCCGAACTCGAGGAGCTGGCGGGCAAGATCGAGAAGGCCAAGATGCCCCCCGAGGTGGAGGAGGAGGCGAAGACGCAGCTCACGCGTCTCTCGCGGATGCACCCGGACGCCGCCGAGGCCTCCGTGGTCCGGACCTATCTCGACTGGCTCATCGAGCTCCCCTGGAAGAAGCAGACCCGCGACCGGATCAGCATTAAAAGCGCCCAGAAGATCCTCGAGGAGGACCACTACGACCTGGAGAAGGTGAAGGAGCGGATCCTCGAGTACCTGGCCGTCCGCAAACTGAAGAAGAAGGG
>JAHFDC010000010.1 GCA_023249205.1 Candidatus Methylomirabilota bacterium | reverse complement strand
GACGCTGAGCTGGAGTCGGATGGCGATCTCCTGGGTGATGGGGCGGCCCGTCCACATGGACGTCCCGAAGTCGAGGCGCACGATCCCCCAGATCCAGCCCAGGAACTGCTGCCAGAGGGGTTTGTCCAGGCCGAGGAGGGCCCGCTCCGTCGCCAGCGTCTCCTTGGAGACGTAGGCCCCGACCCCCGCGTACTTCAGCTCCACGATGTCCCCGGGGATGACCCGCATCAGGAGAAAGACCAGGACGGCCACGCCGAGGAGGGTGGGAAGCATGAGGAGGAGCCGGATGACAATGTAGCGGCGCATCGGCGCTGCGCGGCCGCCCGGCACGGGCCCCGCGGCCTCCAGAGCATGACGGGCCGGGTCGCCGAATCCCCTCGGACCTCGGCGAGCCCTTGACGCGCTGTCTTACTCCGCGGCCAGCCAGACGTCCCGGAGGTCCTGGTTCAGGTAGTGGCTGGGGGTGATCGTCCAGCCCTTCACCTTCTTCCAGTGCGGGATGATCCGCTGCCACCAGAGGACGTGGAACTGGTAGGCTTGCTCGTCCAGGACCCGCCGCTCGAACTGCCGGATGAGCGTCAGCCGCTCCTTCGGGTCGGCGGCGCGACTCTGCTTCTCGTACAGATCGTTCAGGACCGGGTCGGTGTACCTCGCGTAATTGATGGGGCTCCTCTCCCGCGAGACGAACTTGAAGAGCTGCAGGTCCGGCTCGTCCATGAAGTCGCACGCAAAGTCAATGCTGGTTTCGTAGTTCCCCGCCCGCAGATCGGCGAAGTAGGGCCCTCCCTCCTGCGGGAGGTGGGTGACGTTCAGCCCGACTCGCCGCCACTGGTCAATGAGGAAGACCCCCACCACCTCGTAGGGCTCCTTGATGTTCCGGTTCTTGAGGGTGAAGGCGAACCCTTCGGGCACCCCGGCTTCCTTGAGGAGCCGGCGGGCCTCTGTCCGGGCCGCCTCGAAGTTCTTCCCGAATCCGGCCAGCTTGGTCAGTTCTTCCTCCGAGGCGGCGAACGCCGAGCCGGGCCGCAGGAGGCCGCCGACCGGCTTCATGACGGAGATCCGGGAGAGGGGCTTCGAGCCCTCCCACCGGTCAATGGCTAACGTCAGGGCCTTCCTGACCCGCACGTCATCGAACGGCTTCTTCTCGTTGTTGATGGCCACGGTCAAGTTGCAGATCCAGGGGCTCTCCTGGACCGTGAGCTTGTCCCCCAGGGCCCGGACCAAATCGTCGCGGCCGGCCGGGTTGAACCCCCGGAACTCGATGAGCGCCTGCCCTCCTCGCACCGCTGCGACCCGGGCAGCGGTGTCCCGGACGAAGACGGCCCGGTAGCCCTCCAGGTAGGGGCGCCCCTTCACGAAGTAGTCCGGGTTGCGCGTTGCCACCCAGTGGGACCCCGGGACGTACTCCACGAACTTGAATGGGCCCGTCCCCATGACGTTCTTCTCGTACCACTTGGCGTCCTGGGCCAGCAGGTCCGCCTTGTAGATGAAGTTCCACGGGGAGGCCAGGTTGGCCAGGAAGGAGGCGGAGGGCCACTTGAGCCGGAAGACGACGGTGCCCGCGTCCGGGGCCACCACCTCCGAGACCATGGCGTAGGAGGCCTTCCGGGCGCTGGCCACCCCCTCGGGCGGGAAGATGATCTTGTCGTAGGTAACCTTGACGTCCCGGGCGGTCAGGGGGCTGCCGTCGTGGAACCGGATCCCCTTCCGGAGCTTCACGGTGTAGGTCAGGCCGTCCTTCGAGACCGTCCAGGTCTCGGCCACATCCCCCTCGATCTTCGGGTACTCGTCAGGATCGAACCGCAGAAGGGTGCTGTAGTGCGGCGCCACCGGGTGGATCATGGCGAAGGTGGTCTCCCGGTGGCCGTCGAAGGAGGGAGGGGTCTCGGCGACGGCGAAGGTCAGAACCCCCCCGGCCCGCGGCTGCTCCGCCGCCATTGCCCCTGGAGCCGCTCCCAGGGCCAGTCCGAACAGCATGGCCCCGACCGCCATCCACCCCACCTGGATCATCCTGTGCCCGCGAGGTTTGCTCATCACGATCCCTCCTTCCCTGGTTCGGTTCGATGCTCCCACAGGCGGTACGCGTCCCCCGGTCTCTGCTCGCGTCGGGCGCTCATGGACTGGGCCCGGCGGGTTCCACGGGTGTAGCCCCCTGACAGGCCGGGGGCCGAGCAGGCAAATCAAGAACTGTGTCGGAGAAGTCGCTGTCACCGTATCGTGCCGCCCTGCCGAGTGTCAAGGAGCGAGCCGACTCGGGTGGCTCCCCGGCCGGAGTCACACCCGTATACATGCGGCCCAGTGACCCGCCCGGACCTCCCGCAGCGGGGGAACCGCCTGGCTGCACTCGGGGATGGCGATGGGACAGCGGGGATGGAACACGCAGCCGGCGGGCGGGTCGAGGGGGCTGGCCACCTCGCCCTTCAGGACCGTGCGCTCCCGCGTGGCCTCCACCGTCGGGTCCGGGATCGGGACGGCGGCGAGGAGAGCCTTGGTGTACGGGTGGAGCGGCTGCTCGTAGAGCGCCCGCCGGTCGGCGATCTCCACGATCTTGCCCAGGTACATGACGGCCACCCGGTCACTGATGTGCCGCACCACACTGAGATCGTGGGCCACGAGCAGGTACGTGAGGCTGAATTCCTCTTGCAGATCCTCCAGCAGGTTGATGATCTGGGCCTGGATCGAGACGTCCAGGGCCGAGACCGGCTCGTCGAAGAGGATGAAGCGTGGCTTGAGCGTGAGGGCCCGGGCAATGCCGACCCGCTGCCGCTGGCCGCCGGAGAGTTCGTGGGGGTAGCGGTCCGCCAGGTTGCCGCTCAGGCCCACCATCGCGAGGAGGTCTGCCGCCTGGGCGGTCGCCTCGGCCCGGCTCGCCGCCAGGCCGTGAACGGTCAGGGGCTCCGCGACGGTCTGGCCCACGGTCATCCGCGGGTTCAGGGAGCCGTAGGGGTCCTGGGGAATGACCTGGATCCTGCGGCGCACGGCCCGGAGTTCCCCCTCGTCCATCCGAGCCAGGTCCTGGCCCTCGAAGAGCACCTCCCCACCGGTGGGCTTCTCGAGCTGGAGGATGCACCGGACCGTGGTGGTCTTCCCGCACCCTGACTCCCCGACCAGCCCCAGCGTTTCCCCCTCGCGGACGGCGAAGCTCACGTCATCCACCGCCTTGACCACGCCCACCACCCGCTGCGTGAGGACACCCGACGTGACCGGAAAGTACTTCTTCAGGTTCCGGACCTCGAGGATGGTCCGGTTCGACGATCCTCCTGTCCCCGCGGGGGACCGCTCCGACGGTCCGAAGGCAGGCGCCTCGCTCATGTCGCGGGGCTCACGACGGGACTGGCGAGGCTCTCCGCGACCCAGCAGGCCGACAGGTGCTCGCCGCCCACCGGCAGCAGGGGCGGGACATCGTGGGCGCACCGGGGGATGGCGAACTTGCACCGGGGGGCGAAGGCACAGCCCGGTGGCAGGCGCACGAGGTCGGGCGGCTGCCCCTCGATGGGGTCCAGCTTGGCCTTCCGCGGCACATCCAGCCGGGGCACCGAGCGCAGCAGGCCCAGGGTGTAGGGGTGCCGGGGGTCGTGGTAGATCTCCCGGGCGGTCCCCCGCTCGATGACCTTGCCGGCGTACATTACGTTCACCCGATCGGCGTAGCGGGCCACGACCCCCAGGTTATGCGTGATGATCAGCATGGCCACGCCGAAGCGCTGGCTCAGGTCCTTCAACAATTCCAGGATCTGGGCCTGGATCGTCACGTCGAGCGCCGTGGTCGGCTCGTCGGCCAGGATCAGCCTCGGGCGGCAGGAGAGGGCCATGGCGATCATCACGCGTTGGCGCATCCCGCCGCTGAACTGATGAGGGTACTGGGGGAGCCGCCGCTCGGGGTCGGGGATGCCCACCAGCCCCAGGAGTTCGATGGCCCGTCGCGCGGCCTCGGTCTTCCCCAGGCCCAGGTGAACCTCGAGCGTCTCCGTGAGCTGGCGGCCGATGGTGAGGACGGGGTTCAGGGAGGTCATGGGTTCCTGGAAGATCATGGCGATCTCCCTGCCCCGGAGCCGCCGCATCTGTTCGTCGTCCAGCGTCAGGAGGTCCCGACCCGCGAAGAGGACCTCCCCCCCCACGATACGGCCCGGGGGCTTGGGGATCAGCCGCATGATGGAGAGGGCGCTGACGGACTTCCCGCACCCGCTCTCCCCGACCAGGGCCACGATCTCCCCTTCCCGGACGTCGTAGGAGACGCCGTCCACGGCGCGGATCAGTCCCTCGGCGGTGGCAAAGTGCGTCCGGAGGTCCCGGACCTCGAGGAGGGGTCCCACCAGATCTCCCCCGTCGGCCGCCCGCAGGCGGGCGGTCGTTCTGACAACGTTCGGCCGCAGGCTGTTTCTCGCGAGAAAACAAACTATAGCACAGATTCCGCGGGGGCCCGCGCCTTGACCCTCCTCAACGAATCCAGTAGACTTGACTTGCGTTTCCCCGCGATTTTGCTAAGTTGGCCGGACCCGCCGCCCAGGCGCACACCTGAGGGGGGCCCCATGGTGCAGGTGTACCTCATCGCGGCCCTCGTCCTCGCCGGCCTCGTGGCTACCTTCGCCGTGCAGAACGCCATCCCGGTGACGGTGAAGTTCCTGGCCTGGAACTTCGAGAGCAGCCTCGTCGTTATCATCTTCCTGGCCGCGGGGGTCGGGGCCTTCGCCGCGACGCTGGTGAGCCTGCCTCAGGCGGTCCGGGCCTGGGCCCGGCTCAGGCAGCGGGAGGCGGAGGTGGCGCGCCTCGAGGGCCAGGTGCGCCGCCTCGAGGACCGGGTGGCGGCGGGGGTGGACGTGGCCCGGGACGGACCGGCCGAGTAAAGACGATGCGCCGGGCTCGGGTAGGGCTTCTGGTCACCCTGCTCCTCGCTGGCTGCGGCGGCGGCCGATTCCTGAACGGCGCCTACCTGGACGAGACCAAGGGGTTCAGGGTCGCCATCCCGCCGGGCTGGGAGCGGGTCGAGGTCGAGGGGGCGGATCTGGCGCTCCGGCAACCGGGCGCCGGGGTGACGGTGGCCGTGGCGGCCTCCTGCCCCCCCGCCGAGGAGGCGGAACCGGCGATCCTGATCCGGCACCTCCTCTTCGGCCTGCGGCAGCGCGAACTGATCCGCCAGGAGCCGGTCAGCGTGGACGGCGCCACCGGTCTGAAGACCCTGCTGCTCGCCAAGGCCGGGGGGACCTCCGTCCTGGTCCAGGCGGTCGTGGTCCGGCGGGGAAACTGCCTCTACGATCTGCTGGCGGTGGCGCGGCCAGAAGCAGAGGCGGCGGGGGAGACGGCCTTCGGGGACCTCCTCCGGGGATGGCAGTTCACGCGAGTGGCGCCATGACGAGTGCGGCCGGCGCGCGGCAGGCGGTGGTGGCGCTGGGGGATCGGGCGACCCGCCTGGTGGGGTACGTGGGCGGGGTCTCGATCCTGGCCGGGCAGACCTTTTACCAGGGCCTCTTCCCGCCCTACCCGCTGCGCCTCATCCTCCAGCAGATGGACCACATCGGGGTCCGCTCCGCGGCCATCTGCGCTGTCGCCGCGGTCTTCACGGGGCTCGTCCTGGCCCTCCAGACCACCTACGGGCTGGCCCGCTTCGGGGCGAAGGCCTACGTGGGGATCGTGGTCTCCCTCTCCATGGTGCGGGAACTGGGACCGGTCCTGACGGCCCTGCTGGTCGGTGGGCGGGTCGGCTCCGGGATCACCGCCGAACTGGGCTCCATGAAGGTGACGGAGCAGATTGACGCCATGCGGGCCCTGGGGGCCAGCCCGATCAAGAAGCTGGTGGTTCCCCGGGTCCTGACCGCCATGATGGTGCTCCCCCTACTCACGCTGGTGGCCGACGTCCTGGGGATCCTGGGGGGGATGGTCATGTCGCAGTGGGAATTCAACGTGGACTACCACTTCTACATAAACACGGTCTTGCAGAACCTGAAGCCGGCTGATCTCCTCTCGGGCCTGGGGAAGACGGTCTTCTTCGGGTTTATCATCGGGATCGTGGGCTGCTACGAGGGGCTGGAGACGACGGGGGGGACGGAGGGGCTCGGGCGGGCCACCACGGCCACCGTGGTGACCTCGGCCATTTTGGTCCTGATCTCCGACTTCTTCCTCACGAAGTTCTTCTGGTGGCTGGAGGGGTGGTAGGGGTGGCCGATCCCGCGATCCGGCTCTCCGGCGTGCGGAAGACCTTCGACAGCCTGGCCGTCCTCCAGGGGGTGGACCTGGAGGTGGCCGCCGGCGAGACGATCACCATCATCGGGGGGAGCGGGACCGGCAAGAGCGTCCTGCTGCGCCTCATCATCGGCCTGATCAAGCCCGACGGCGGCCGGATCTGGATTGACGGGGAGGAGATCACCCCGCTCCCGGAGGCGCGGCTCCTCCCCATCCGCCGGAAGGTGGGGATGCTGTTCCAGGGATCCGCCCTCTTCGACTCGCTGACGGTGGCCGAGAACATCGCCTTCCCGCTGCGGGAGCACACCCGGATGGGAGAGGGGGAGATCCGGGAGCGGATCCAGGAGGTCCTGGGGCTGGTCGGGCTGCCCGGGGTGGAGGAGAAGGCGCCGGCCGATCTGTCGGGCGGGATGAAGAAGCGGGTCGGCCTGGCGCGCGCGATTGCGCTCCAGCCGCGCATGATCCTCTACGACGAACCGACCACCGGCCTGGACCCCAGCAACATCGAAAAGATCACCGAGCTCATCATGGGTCTCAAGGAGAAGCTCGGGGTGACATCGGTGGTGGTGACGCACGACATGCAGAGCGCCTTCAAGGTCTCGGACCGCATCGCCCTGCTGCACGAGGGGCGGATCGCGGTGACCGGGCCCGTCGCGGAGATCGAACACTCGAACCTGACACTGGTGCGGGACTTCATCTCGGGCCAACTGGAGACGCGCTGAGGCGGCGGTCCGGGAGGGGGGGCGGGCGATGGCGAACCCACAGGATGTGCGGTTGCGGCTCCGGGTCGGTCTCTTCGTCGCAGGGGCGCTGATCCTCTTCATGGCCTTCGTCCTCGTGCTCGGCAGCCAGAGCCGCCTCTTCGAGCGGCGGTACGCGCTCCAGACCTCCTTTGCCGACGTCCAGGGGCTCATCACCGGGGCGCCGGTCCGCCTCGCGGGGGTGGCGGTGGGGACGGTCACCCAGATCCGGTTCAGCGGGGAGGCGAAAGACCCCCGCCTGCGCGTGGAGATGGCCATTGACCAGCGCTTCCAGGACCGGATCCGCGCCGACTCGGTGGCCAGCATCGGGACCATCGGTCTCGTGGGGGACAAGATCCTGGAGATCACCGTCGGGAGCGCCTCCGCGCGGGTCCTGGGGCCCGGGGAGGACGTCCGGAGCGCGGATCCCCGGGACTACACCCACTTCGTGGAGAAAGGGGCGCTCCTCCTGGACCAGGTGACGAAGACCGCCGAGTCCCTGAACCGGGTTCTCGTCGCCTTCGAGGGGAGCGAGAGCCAGGAGGACCTGGGCGCGACCCTGCGCTCCTTCCGGCGAACGCTTGCGGCGGTGGAGAAGGGACCCGGCCTCCTGCACACCCTCCTGTACGGGAATGAGGGGGCGCGCCTGCTGGCCGATGTCGGCCAGGCGGCGAGCAGCCTGAGGGTGACGGCTGCCCGGCTGGAGGCGGGGGAGGGGTTGCTGGGCGCGCTGACCCGGGGGGACTCCACCCTGGTGAAGACCCTCGACGCGGACCTCCGGAAACTCGGGGAGATCCTCGACGCCGTCCAGCGGGGCGACGGCACCCTGCACGCGCTGATCTACGGGACCGAGGGGCGGGACCTCATGAAGCACCTTGGGGAGGCGGCGACCTCGTTCCAGGGTCTGGCGGGGCGGTTGGACCGGGTGACCTCTGGCCTGGAGCGGGGGGAGGGGGTGCTGGGAACCCTCCTGGCCGACCCGCAGGGGAAGGGCGCTCTGGGAGATCTCAAAGCGGCGGCGGCCAGCCTGCGGGCCGTCACGGGCCGCCTGGAGCGTGGCGAGGGGACGCTCGGCGCCCTGCTGGAGGATCCCACGGTCTACGAGGACCTGAGCCGGCTCCTCCGGGGGGCAGAGCGGAGCGCGCTCCTCCGCTCCCTCATCCGGTCCACCATTGACGCCGGGGCGGCGGGCAACGCCTCGCCCCGGGCCCCGTGAGCAGAAGCCGCGTGGCGACCGACCGCCACCCGCGAGTCGGCCTCGCGGCCGGGAACACGCATTTCATGGTGGAGCTCATGTCTGACTCCGTCTCCGGCGCCGTCCTGCCGCGACTGGTCCGCCTCCTGGGCGAGGGGGAGGTCCTGCCCGCAGAAGGATCCGGGGGCTTCCGCTCCGGCCTCGCTCGGGAAGCGTGAGCCCCGTGGTGGCCTCCGTCCTGCGCCGCTGGGGTTACCGGCTCGCCCTGGCCGGTCTCGTCACCATCGGCGTGGCGGCGATCCTGTGGCTTGCCGCCGCGCTGGCCCTGCAACTGCCCCCCGTCCAGGACCGCCTGCGCCGTGAGGTGGAGGCCGCCGCCGCCCGCCTCGGGCGAGCCCTCGCGGTTGGATCCTTCCGGCTGAGTCCGACCTTCACCTTCCTCGAGCTGGAGGAAGTCCAGGTCGCCCGGGGCGCGACCTTCCAGGAGGGGAGGATCCTGACCATCGCCCGCCTGCGGCTCTACGCCGACCTCCGGGCGCTCGTCCGGGGCGTTCTCCTCATCAAGACGGCCACCGCGGAGAACCTGGAGTCAACGGGCCGTATCGGGGAACTGGACCTCCCCGCCCTGGCCGCCCTCATCCGCTACGACTTCGGGCCGGTCCGCCTCCGTCTCCTCCAGGTCCGCCGGGCGGCACTCAGCCTGACGGGGCCCGACCGCACGGTCCGCGCGAGCGGCCTCGACTTCGACCTGACCCTGGAGGGGGAAGGGCGCTCCCGCATCGCCGTGCGCCTGCCCCGGCTGGAGGGCACCCGGGGGGACCGCCAGTTCGTCCTCGAGGAGGTGTCGGGCCGGTTGCGAACGGTGGGCGACACCGTGATGATCGAAGAAGCCGGGGCGCGCCTCCTCGGCGGTCGCCTCGAACTGAAGGGGACGGTGGCCCGGCTCGAGTCCGAGCCCACCCTGCACCTCAAAGCGGAGGTGCGGGGCCGCCTGGAAGCCCTGGCGGCCTTCTGGGGGTGGCCGGGCCGGTGGGACGGGGCCCTCTCCTTCCAGGGGGACCTCTCGGGCGCGCTCGGGAGCCCGGCCGTGGAAGGGACCGTCGAGTTCGCAGATGGTCACCTGTTCGGCTTCGTCGTCGGGAGCGGGCGGGGGACCCTTCGCGCCGCGGACGGTGGCGTCCGGCTTGAGGAGGTCACCCTCGCCGCCCTGGATGGCCGGGCCAGGGGGACACTCCGCTTCCCTGCGGAGGCCGGCGGCGGGACCGCCATCCGCGTGGCGGCAGAGGGTCTCTCCATGCCCGGATTCCTGGCGGGGGTAGGCTGGCGGCTTCAGGCGACGGGGGTCGTCAGCGGGGAGGCCGACCTTACCCTGCGAGCGGAGGGGAGCACGGGGCGCCTTGACGTCACGGTAGCCGACCTCGCCCCCGCCGAGCGATCGGGAGCCGGGGGGACCGCGGCCGCGGCGCTGCGCCTGGAGGGCAAGGCGGTGGTGGTGGAACGGTTTGCCCTGAGGCTCCCCCAGACGAACCTGGTGGTCGGCGGACGGAGCGAGGGGGGGCGGTACGACCTCACCCTGGAGGGCCGCCTGGGCGACGTGGGTGAGGTGGCGCTCCTCTTCGGCCTCCCCCGCTACGGGGGGAAGGCTCTGCTGAGGGGGCGCCTCACCGGGCCGGTAGCGGGACCCCAGGTCTCGGCCACCCTCACCTGGGACCGGCCCCTCCTGCACGGGGTGGCCCTCGATCGCATCGTGGCGACGGTGGAGGGGGAGGGAGCGACGCTCAAGAGTGTCCGCCTCCGCGCGGTCCGGGGGGAGACGGAGGGGGAGTTCGCGGGGCGGATGGCGATTCTGGATCGGGAGGAAGGGGAGGGCCGCGATCTCTCAGTGGACCTGACGGGCCGGATCCGGCGGGGGCGCTTCGAGGACCTGGTGGGCCTGCTGGCCTCCCGGCCTCTTCCCCTCAGGGGGACGCTCAGCGCCGAGGCCCACCTCACCGGCCCGGTGAGGGCGCTGCGGGGGGAGGGGCAGCTCCGGCTTACCCGCCCGTTCTTTGTCCGGGAGGGCTGGGAGGGGGCGGAGCTGACCTTCGCCCTGGAGCCCCGGCGGCTCCGGGTGTCCCGTGTGCGCGCGTGGCGGGGGAGCGAGGAGGTGGTAGGGGAGGTGACCCTCGACTTCGATGGGCGCTACCGGTTCGCCCTCACGGCGACGCCGGTCCCCCTCGGGCGCTTCTCCACTTTCGTCGGGGTCCCCCTGGAGGGGACGGGGGCCCTGATGGCGCGCGGGGAGGGGCATCTGGAGCGCCCTGCCCTGCGCGCCGAGCTGTTGCTCCAGGGACTCGCCGTCGGCGGCGTGCCGCTCGGGACCGCCACGGCCGATCTGCGCCTGGCCGAGGGGAAGTGGCACCTGGAGGCGGGGTTTGCGAACCCCCAGGTCCGGATGGTGGCGGCCGTGGACCCGGACCCGGGTCGTCCATACCGGGTCCAGGCCCGGTTCACCGAGACGGACCTGACCCCCCTGCTGCGCCGCCTGGCCCCCGACGCGCTTCGCGCCACAACGGCTGCCGCCACCGGGAGCCTCACCCTCGAGGGGGTGGCGGAGGAGGGAGCGCCGCGCCGAGGGAGCCTGGACCTCAGCGCCCTCCGGGTCACGGTGCAGGGGGAGCCCTGGACCGCCTCCCCGCCTGTCCGGCTGCGGTATGCGGACGGGGTGCTGGAGATCGCCGAATTGCGCCTCGGGAGGGACGGGGGCTTCTTCACGGCGAGCG
>JAHFDC010000121.1 GCA_023249205.1 Candidatus Methylomirabilota bacterium | reverse complement strand
CGGGCGAAAGGCCACTTCCACCGGGTTCCAGTCCTGTGCGGCCGCCTCGGGATCCTGCACCAAACCGATGGCGGCCCCGGCCAGGAGGGCTGCGCCGAGCGAGGCCGCCTCCGTGTGCCGAGGGCGGGCGAGGGGAATTCCAAGGACATCCGCTTTGATCCGGCACCAGAGGTCGGACTTCGCCCCCCCGCCGAGAACTCTGACTTCCTCCGGCTCGAGGCCGAGGACCTGAAGCCCGCGGAAGCACGCGCCGACCTCGAAGGCCACCCCCTCCATGATGGCCCGCGCGATGTCGCCGCGTGTGTGGCCCAGGCTGAGCCCGACGAGAGCGCCCCGGGCATCCGGGTTCAGCCGGACGGACCGGGCCCCCATGAAGAACGGGAGGGCGACGAGCCCCCGGCCGCCGGGGGGACTCTCCGCAGCCTCGGCCTCCAGCATCCCCAGTCCCTCGGCCGGGAGCCCCGTCAGCTCTCGGAACCATCGCAGCGCCGATGCGCTGGTCAGAATCCCCATTTCCAGGAGCCAGCGGCCGGGGAGGGCGTGAATCGAGCAGGGGGAGGCCTGCAAGACGCTCGGAAGCGCCCGGATGACCATGGAGACGTTGGTGGCGGTCCCGGTGGAATCCATGGCCCGCCGCCCGGCGATGCCGGCCCCGATCGCCTCGCAGGGGCGGTCCCCCGCCCCCACGGCGACCGGGATGCCTGGTGCCAGGCCGAGAGCGGCAGCCCCGTCGGGGTTCAGCCTGAACGGCGCCTCGGTGGAGGCGTAGAGCGGCGGCAGTTGCTCGGGCCGGACGCCCACCCGGTCCAGCATGGGCGCCCACCAGGTCCTGGCTCGGATGTCGAACATCATGGTCCGGGAAGCGAGGGTATAGTCTGTGACAAATGCCCCGGTCAGGCAAAAGTAGAGGTAGTCGCGGGGCTGGAGGAAGAAGGCGGCGGTGAGCGCCTCGGGAGCGTGGGCTTTCAACCAGAGGAGTTTCGTGGCCGTGAAGGTGGGGTCCGGGATCATCCCGGTGATGTCGTGCAGGCGGGCCGCCCCGAACTCCGTGACCAGGGTCTCCATCTCCTGCCGGGAGCGGCGGTCCATCCAGATGATGCAGGGGCCGATCGGGCGCCCGTCGCGCGCCACCGGGACGACCCCCTCCCGCTGGGAGGAGAGACCGATCGCGGCGATGCCCCTCCCGCCCCCGGGGTGCATGGCGAGGCAACGGCGCGCTGCCCCGCAGGCAGCCCGCCACCAGTCTTCTGCGCGCTGCTCCGCCCAGTCGGGATGCGGGTGGTCGGTGGGGTACGTCTCATCGGCCGAGGGCAGGAGGGCCCCGGAGACGTTCCAGAGGCTGGCCTTGCAGGAGGAGGTGCCGAGATCCAGGGTGAGGAGGGCTGGGCTCTCCCTCACGGCTTCACCACGATCTTGATGCCCTTGCCGGCCCGCTGGCTCCGGATCGCCTCAAGCGCTTCCTCCAGGCGGAACTCCAGCCCCAGGAAGGGGCGCGAGGGTCAGGCGCGTGAGCCACCGGACGGCCCGGTGGAAGGTGTAGGGGCGCATGTTACGCTTCCTCGAAGACGCCCATCCGGCGGAACTTCCGGTAGCGCTGCTCCAGGAGGTCCTCGACCGGGATCTGCCGGAGGCGCTGGAGCTCCCGAGTCAGGGCCTCCCGCAGGGTCTCGGCCATTTCGGCCGGCTTGCGGTGCGCTCCCCCGACCGGCTCCGGCACGATCTCGTCAATCAGCCCCAGACGGCTCAGGGTCTGGGCGGTGAGGCCGAGCGCCTCCGCCGCCTCCGGCGCCTTGGCCGTGTCCCGCCAGAGGATACTGGCGCAGCCCTCGGGCGAGATGACGGAGTAGATGGCGTACTCGAGCATGAGAATGCTGTCCCCGACGCTGATGCCGAGCGCCCCGCCGCTCCCCCCTTCCCCCGTCACCGCTACCAGGACGGGCGCCCGCAGTTCCGCCATCTCCCGAAGGTTGCGCGCGATGGCCTCCGCCTGCCCCCGCTCCTCGGCCCCCAGCCCGGGGTAGGCCCCCGGCGTGTCCACGAATGAGACCACGGGCTTGCCGAACTTCTCGCCCAGTTTCATTGCGCGGAGGGCCTTCCGATACCCCTCGGGGTGGGCCATGGCGAAGTTGCGCGCGATCTTCTCCTTGGTGTCCCGCCCCTTCTGCTGCCCCACGATGACCACGGCGATGCCGTTCAGACGCCCCAGGCCGGCGATCATCGCCTTGTCATCGGCGAATCCCCGGTCCCCGTGGATCTCCACGAAGTCGGTCACGAACGCCTTGATGTAATCCATCGTGAAGGGGCGGGCCGGGTGGCGGGCGATCTGGCAGCGCTGCCAGGGGGTCAATTTGGCCAGGGTGTCGGCCTGGAGCTTGGCGATCTTTTTCTCCAGTCTCCGGATCTCGTCGGAAAAGTCCACCTTCTCCCCAGTGGACATCTCCTGAAGTTCCCGGAGTTTCGCCTCCAGCTCCAGGACCGGGCGCTCGAAGTCGAGGGCGAACATGGCGACCTCCTTCCAGCCCGAGGGCCCACAAAGGGGAACCGGCGCGCCGCGCGCAGGGGTCGCCCGGAGCGGCGGCAAGCCGTCCTAGGATAGCGGAAGAGGCCGTCCCGGCAAAGGGGTGTCCACCGAGGATCGGGGGACGGGGCGAGTTCAGTAGAGGAGGAGCACGCTGCCGCGGCCCAGCAGCGCCTCGGCCGCCGCCACGAAGCCCTCTCCCGCCGCGACGGCGCACGCCGGGTCCGGCTCCAGGAGGGCCGGGCCCCCCGGCACCTCCAAGGCCAGGGTGAGGGGCGCAGGGCCGGGATGCTGGGCCACCAAGTCGCGCAACCGCTGGAGCGCCTCGGGCGTGGCGGCGGCCCCGGCCACGGTGACGCGGACGGCGCGCGGGGCCGTTCCCCGGAACTTGTCGAGCGGCTCCACGTCGCTCAGCAGCACCTTGGCCGAATCCTCCGTGATGTCCACCTGCCCCGTCACCAGCACGGCGGCGTCTTTGACCAGGTGGAGCATCTTGGCCCGGTACAGGTCCGGGAAGGCCACGGTCTCCACGGAGCCGGTCTGGTCCTCCAGAGTCACGAAGGCCATCCGGTCCCCGTTCTTGGTCGAGATCTCCTTCACGGCGCTCACGATGCCGCAGACCCGCACCGTCGCCTTATCGCGCAATCCCGGCAACGTGTCAATCCGGGCCGCGTTCAGCCGCCGCGTCACGGCCTCGTACTCGGCCAGCGGGTGGCCGGTGATGTAGAAGCCGAGGGTCTCCCGCTCCGCCGCCAGAAGCTGCTCCCGGGACCACTCGGGGACATCGGGCAGGCCAGGGGTGGCCACCGCCGGGGCCCCGGCCGCCTCGAAGACCTCCAGGAGGGAGACCTGCCCCTGCGCCCGGTCCCGCTGGGCGGAGGAGGCGGCCTCCATCGCCGCATCCACCATCGCCATCAACTGCGCCCGCCGCGCGCCGAGGGAATCGAAGGCGCCGCACTTGATGAGGCTCTCCAGCACCCGTTTGTTGACCAGTCGGAGGTCCACCCGCTGGCAGAAGTCGTGGAGGGTCTTGAATTTGCCCTTGGCCGTGCGGGACTCCAGGATGGAGTGGATGGCCAGGTCCCCCACATTCTTCACCGCCACCAAGCCGAAGCGGATCTTGTCCCCGACGACCGTGAAGCCGCTCCCCGACTCGTTCACGTCGGGCGGCAGGACCGTGATCCCCATCGAGCGGCACTCTTCGATGTACTTCACGATCTTGTCGGTGTCCGCCATTTCCGACGTGAGCAGCGCCGCCATGAACTCGACCGGGTAGTGCGCCTTGAGATAGGCGGTCTCGTAGGCCACGACGGCGTACGCCGCACTATGCGACTTATTAAAGGCGTACCCCGCGAAGCGGGCCACGAGGTCGAAGATCTTCTCGGCAGTCCGCGCCGGGATCCGCTTTGCCTTCGCGCCATCCAGAAACTTCTTGCGGGTTTTCTCCATGAGTTCCGGGTCCTTCTTGCCCATCGCTCGGCGGAGCACGTCCGCCTCTGCCATGGAGAACCCGGCCAAGTCCCCGGCGATGCGCATCACCTGTTCCTGATAGACCATGACCCCGTAGGTGTCCTTGAGGATTTCCTCCAGGACCGGGTGGTCGTAGGTCACCTTCACGCGGCCGTGCCGCCGGGCGATAAAGTCATCAATCATGACCATGGGGCCCGGCCGGTAGAGGGCCACACGGGCGATCACGTCCTCCAGTCGCTCCGGCCGCAGCCGCCGCAGCAGGTCCCGCATCCC
>JAHFDC010000120.1 GCA_023249205.1 Candidatus Methylomirabilota bacterium | reverse complement strand
CCGCCCCGGCCCCCGGCCCCCGTGGGGAACCCTCCCGTGGTTCCCCCCATCGGCCAAAGGCCGCTGGGACCCCCCTCCGCTACGGGGGCCATGGGGCGGCATCCGGCGCCACCCGGACCCTCTGTCACACAATTTATGTCGTTTGTATTAGGGCGATCGAGCGGGGAGCGGGGGTGAGCGGCTGGATCCTCCTGTCAGCCGGGGAGGCATCTGGGGATTTGCTCGGGGCGGAGCTGGCGGCCGAACTGCAGCGGCGGGCCCCCGGCCTGGAGCTGGCCGGCATGGGCGGCGATCGGATGGGCGCCTCCGGGGTCGCGCTGGCGGTCCATGCCCGCGACGTGGCGGTGGTGGGGCTCACCGAGGCGGTCGGGCGGCTCCCTCGGCTCTGGCGGGCCTACCGGCTCCTCACCGGCATGCTCCGGGACCCACGGCCCGACTTGCTCGTCTGCATCGACTTTCCGGAATTCAACCTGCTGCTTGCCCGGGCCGCCGCCCGGGTGGGAGTGCCGGTCTGTTACTACGTCAGCCCGCAGGTCTGGGCCTGGCGGCCCGGGCGGATTCGAACGTTGCGCCGCCTCGTCCGGGCGATGCTGGTGATCTTTCCTTTCGAGGAGGCGCTCTACCGTGAGGCGGGGGTGCCGGTCCTGTTTGTGGGCCACCCGGTCCTGGATCGGGTCAAGACCGTCCCGCCCCGGGAGTTGTGCCGCACCCGCCTGGGCCTCACGGGGACCGAGCGGCTGGTCGGCCTCCTCCCGGGGAGCCGCGAGGCCGAGGTCAGGCGTCACCTGCCGGTAATGGCCGAGGCGGCGATCCGGATCGAAAGGGCATTGCCCGGCACTCGCTTCGCCGTGGCGGTGGCCGACACCCTGTCCCCCGATCGGGTGGCCGCCCTCCTGCCTTCCCACAAGGGAGCCAACTTCCGCCTGGTCAGGGGGGACACGTACGGCGTGATCCGGGCGGCCGACCTGATCGTCACGGCCAGCGGGACGGCGACCCTGGAGGCGGGGGTCCTGGGGACGCCGCTCGTCGTGATCTACAAGGTCTCACGCCTCACCTACCTGGCGGGGCGGCTCCTCGTGCGTATTCCCTTCATCGGAATGGTGAACCTGGTGGCCGGCCGCCGGGTGGCCCCCGAGTTGATCCAGGGGGACGCAACGCCGGAGCGGATCGCCGCCGAGGCCCTGAAGCTCCTCGCGGACCCGGCCCGGTTAGCTGCGGTGCGGGCCGAACTCCGCCGCCTCCCGGGACTCCTGGGGGAGGGCGGGGCGGCGGGGAGGGCTGCCGAGGCGGCCCTGGCCTGCCTGCCGCAGGCCCGGCCTTGATGCGCCGGATTCTGCGCTCTCTCCGGCGCTCGCCCGCCGTCCTGGCCGCCGGAGCCTGGGTCGCCGCCGCCCTGCTCTGGGCGCTCCGGCGGAGCCTCCGGCTCCGAGTGGTGGGACGGGGGTGGGCTGAGGGGTTCCATGCCCAGAGGGGGCGGCCCGTCATTTTTGCGTTCTGGCACGGGCGGCTCTTGATGATGCCGTTCTCCTGGTCGGTCCGGCCGGTCACGTCCCTGGTGAGCCGCCACGCCGACGGGGAGGTTCTGAGTCGAATCTTCCGGCGCTTCGGCATCGGGAGCGTCCGGGGCTCCACCTTCCGGGGGGCCCACGGGGGGTTCCGCGCGATGCTCCGGTCCTACGAGGGGGGGTCCCACCTGGCCATCGCCCCAGACGGCCCCCGGGGTCCGCGGGAGCGGGTCCAGATCGGGATCATCGAGCTGGCTCGGCGGACCGGCGGCCCCGTCATCCCCGTCGGCTTCGGGGCGAGCGCCGGCTGGTTCCTCCCCACCTGGGACCGCTTCTTCCTCCCCCGCCCGTTCGCCCGTGGCGTTTTTGTCTTCGGGGACGGCCTTGTTGTCCCCCCCGAGTCGGACCGGCCGGCCCTGGAGACGGCCCGCGCCGACCTGGAGCGGCGGCTGAACGCGGTGACCGCGGCAGCCGACGCGGCCGGGAGAGGCTGAGTGTACGCCCTGTATACCGTGGGCTTACTTCTCGCTTTCCTGGTCATGACACCGCGTCTTCTCGCGCGCTATGGGCGGGGCGGGGTGTTACGGGCGGGCATCGCGCAGCGCCGGGGCCGCTACGCCTCCGAAGATCTCGCGGGCCTGAGCGGGACGCGGCCGGTGTGGCTCCACGCGGTCTCGGTCGGCGAGGTCCTGGCCGTCGGTGGCCTCCTTCGGGCTCTCAGGGAGAGACGGCCGGATCTTCCGGTTCTGGTCTCGACGGTCACCGAGACTGGCCAGGCCCTGGCAGTGGAGCGCCTCCCGGAGGCTCAGGCCCGGATCTACTTTCCCTTCGATTTGCCGGGGTGCGTGGGGCGGGCGCTTGCGACCGTCCGCCCCCGCCTGGTCCTGTTGGCGGAAACCGAGATCTGGCCCAACTTTCTGAAGGCCTGCGGGGAGCGCGCCGTCCCCGTCATCCTCGTGAACGGCCGGATTTCCCCGCGCTCCTTTCCCCGCTACCGGTTGGCCCGGCCCTTCATGCGCCGGGTCCTCCGGGATCTCACCCTCTGTCTCGTGCAGAGTGAGGCGGACGCCGAGCGGCTGCGGACGATGGGGGCGGCGGCGGAGCGGGTGCGGGTGACGGGCAACCTGAAGTACGACCTCCGGGTGACACCGGTCCCGGCGGACGAGCGGGGGGCGTGGCGGGTCAGCCTGGGGGTCCCCGAGGGGGCGCCGGTCCTGGTGGCCGGCAGCACCCACCGGGGCGAAGAGGAGGCGGCCGTGGCGGCTCTCCTTGCCATGCGACAAAAAGACCCGGAGGCCCGGCTCATCCTCGTCCCTCGCCACCCCGAGCGCCTGGCCGAGGCCGAGGCTGCCGCCACGGCCGCGCATCTTGCCTGCGGGCGCTGGAGCGCCCGCCCCTTCCCCTCTCGCTTCCAGCCGCCCGTCATCCTCGTCGACACGGTGGGCGATCTCGCCCGCCTCTACGCCCTGGGGACGGTGGTCTTCGTCGGAGGGAGCCTCGCGGCCGCGGGGGGCCACAACATCCTGGAGCCCGCCCAGCACGGCTGCCCCATCCTTTTCGGTCCCAACATGGCCAACTTCGCCGAGATGGCCGGGGCTTTCCTCGCCGAGGGGGCGGCGCTCCAGGTAGTGGACGCCCCAGCGCTCGCGGCGGCAGTCGTTGCGCTCGCGCGGGACCCGGCCCGCGCGAAGCGGATGGGAGAAGCGGCGGCGGCTCTCCTCGACCGCCACCGGGGGGCGACGGCGCGGACGCTGGCCGCCCTGGAAGCCCTCCTGTGAAGGTGGGGGATGCGGTCAGGGCTGTCGCCCGGGGGGAGAATTCTCCCGGTGGGGCGGCGGCTGCGCTATTGCGGGCCGCCCTGCGCGTCGCCTCCTGGGCGTACGGGACGGCCGTGGTCGCCCGGACAGCCGCCTACCGGGCGCGCCTGCTCACCAGGACTCGCCTTCCGTGTCCCGTCGTCAGCGTCGGGAACCTCACGACGGGCGGGACGGGCAAGACCCCCTGCGTGATCTTCCTGGCCCGCCTCCTCCGGGACCAGAGCTGGAGCCCCGCGGTCCTTCTGCGAGGGTACGCGAGGACGGGCGGAACCGGTCTGCTGGTCGCGTCAGCAGGCCAGGGGCTGCTCGTCCCTCCTCCCGAGGCGGGGGACGAGGCGAGCCTGCTCGCCCAGGCCCTCCCCGGGGTGCCGGTCATCCTTGGGGCGGACCGGGCCGATGCGGCTCGGGTGGCAGTCTCCCACTTCGGGGCAGACGTCGTGATCCTGGACGACGGATACCAGCACTTGCGGCTCCGCCGGGACCTGGATATTCTCCTCCTCGACGCCCGGTTCCCTTTCGGAAGCGGGGCGTTGCTCCCGCGCGGGCTGCTGCGCGAGCCGCCGGAAGCGGCCGGGCGGGCGGACTTGGTGATCCTCACGCGGACGGATCAGGCCCGGGATCTGGACCGGGTGGAGGAGGGCATCCGCCGCCTGAACCGGCGCGCCCCTATCCTTCGGGCGGTCCACCGGCCTGTCTCTCTCCTGCGCCTCGCCGATGGCGCCGTTCTTGAGCTCTCGGCACTGGCCGGCCAGGCCGTGGCCGCCCTCTCGGCCATCGGGAACCCGGGGGCCCTCGAGGCGACGCTCCGGGGCCTCGGGGCCTCGGTTGCGGCGGCGTTCCGCTTCCCGGATCATCACCGGTTCCGGGACGAGGACCTGGAGCGGGCGGGGCGGGAGGGGAGGGAGGCGGGGGTGGCGCTGCTTGTCACAACGGCGAAGGATCGGGCGCGCGGGAA
>JAHFDC010000119.1 GCA_023249205.1 Candidatus Methylomirabilota bacterium | reverse complement strand
AACCTCTCCGAAAGCCATCATCGGGACGCGAATGCCATCTTTCCCCGCGTGCCGCGGGGGGAACGCAGAGGAGGGTTGTGCCATGCGAGCGCGCTCACTGACAGGGATCGCAATCGGTGCGGTGGCGGCGCTAGTGGTGGGCGCTGCCAGCACCCAGGCTGCGGAGCTCCGCCTGTTGACCTGGAAGGGGTATGCCCCGAACGAGGTCGTCGAGCAGTTCGAGAAGGAGACCGGCATCAAGGTGAACATCACCTACTCCAACAACGAGGAGATGATATCCAAGCTGCGGGCGACCGGCGGCGCCGGGTTCGACCTGGCCCAGCCGAGCCAGGACCGGATCACGGGCGCCCAGCAGGACTACAAGATCTACCGGCCCTTCGACATGTCCAAGATCAAGACGGAGCTTTTCATCCCCTCGATGCTCGAGGCCACGAAGAAGAACACGACCCTGAACAGGCAGGTGTACGGCCTGCCGCACATCTGGGGGACGGACGGCCTGATCGTCAACAAGAAGGCGGCGGCGGCGGCCTCCGACTACCTGGACCTGTGCGACGCGAAGTACACGGGGCGTGTCAGTTACCGCACCAAGCGCCCGGTCCTGATCGCCTTCGCCTTCGCCATGGGGAAGGACCCGTTCGCGCTGTACGCCGACAAGGGTAAGTACCAGGCGCTCATGGAGCAGATTGGCGAGAAGTTGATCACCTGCAAGAGGCACGTCAAGGATTATTGGACGAACGGCGACGCCCTGCTGGCACTGATGCGGACGGGCGAGGTGACGCTGGCCATGGGCTGGGACTCCGGGGGCTGGAAACTCACCCAGGAGAATCCGGACCTCGTCTTCGTGGCCCCCAAGTCCGGGGCCCTGGGGTGGATCGACACCTTCGCGCTCCCGGCGAAGGCCCGGGACGTGGACGCCGCCTACAAGTGGATCAACTTCGTGATGCGTCCGGAGACCGCTGGCAAGGTTGCGGCCGCCGCCGGGAACTTCACGGCCTCCAGGGGCTCCGAGAAGTACGTGGACCCGGCCCTCCAGAAGCTCTACCAGGGTTCCTTCTCGCCGAAGGACGTGGACAACATCAAGTGGTATCCGGCGGTGCCGGCCGGCCTCGAGGACATCGAGGGGAACATCCTCGAGAAGGTCCGGGCCGCCGCCTCCCGGTAGACTAGAGCCAACGACCGGGGCCGCCCGCCCGGGCGGCCCCGGTTTCCCGCCACGCCGCCAGGCACGCCATGACCGGGCCTATTGATCTTGAGGTGCGGGACGTCGCCCGGAGCTTCGGCGGCTTCCGCGCCGTGCAAGGTGTCTCCTTCGAGATCCCCAAGGGCTCCTTTTTTTCCATCCTCGGCCCGTCCGGCTGCGGCAAGACCACCCTCCTCCGCATGATCGCCGGCTTCCTCGAGCCGGACGCCGGGGACATCCTCATCGGCGGCCGCTCGATGCTCGGCGTCCCGCCCAACCGCCGTCCGGTCAACCTCATCTTCCAGCACCTGGCCCTCTTCCCCATGATGTCGGTGGCCGAGAACGTCGCCTACGGGCTCCGCCGGCGGGGGGTCGGGCGGGCGGAGATCCGGGAGCGGGTGGAAGGGATGCTCACGCGGATCGGCCTACCGGGGACCGGGGAGAAGCGCATTGACCAGCTCTCCGGGGGGCAGAAGCAGCGGATCGCCATCGCGCGCTGTCTGGTCCTCGAGCCGACCGCGCTCCTCCTCGACGAGCCGCTCGGGGCCCTCGATCTCAAGCTGCGGGAGCAGATGAAGGTGGAACTCAAGCTCCTCCAGGAGCAGATCGGCACCACCTTCGTCTACATCACGCACGACCAGTCGGAGGCGCTCGTCATGTCCGACCAGGTGGCCGTGATGAACGAGGGCCGCTTCGAGCAGGTGGACACCCCGCAGGGGCTCTACTACCGGCCGCAGACCGCCTTCGTCGCCGGGTTCGTGGGGGAGAGCAACCGGTGGCAGGGCGCGGTAGCGGCGGCGGCGGGGGAGGAGGTCCGGGTGCGCACGCGCGAGGGGATGGACCTGGTGGCCCGGATGGCGGACGGCCTTACCGCCGGCCATCCGGTGGAGGTCTTCGTCCGGCCGGAGGGGATCACGCTGGCGCGGGCCGAGGCGGAGCTCGGGGCGCTGCCGAACCGCCTCGCCGGGACCGTCGAGACCGTCCTGTTCGACGGGGCCAAGAGCCGCGTCATGGTGCGGGAGGCCCGGACGGGCGGGGAGATCACCGCGGCCCTGCCGCAGTCCGGCCGGTGCGCCGACCTGGCGCCGGGGCAGACGGTGCACCTGGGGTGGGAGGCGGGGGGGGGCGTGTGCTTCCGGAGGGCAGAGTGAGCGTGCGGGCGCAGCGGCTCCTCGGCCTGGCGGTCTTCCTGACGCCAGCCCTCCTGTGGCTGCTCCTCCTCATCGTGCTCCCCCACGTGGACCTGCTCCTCCTCTCGATCCGGCCGAAGGGGGGCGCCGGGGCGGTGAGCCCGGCCAACTACACCCGGTTTTTCGCGGAGCCGATCTACTGGAACACCTTCGCCCGGACCGCCGCCTACTCGATCCTGGCCACCTTCCTCACGCTCCTGATCGCGTTCCCGGTCGCCTACTACATCGCCAAGGTGGCGCGGGGGCGGGCGAAGGGGATCATGTTCCTGCTCTGCCTGCTCCCCTTCTGGGTCAGCGAACTCGTCCGGGTCTACGGCTGGATGATCCTGCTGCGCGAGAGCGGCATCCTGAGCGGTCTTCTGGTCTGGACCGGGCTCCTGCCGAGGCCGGTCGAGATGCTCTACAACGACCTCGCCATTCTGATCGGGCTCGTGTACACCTCCATGCTCTTCATGGTTGTCCCCCTGGTGACGGTCCTGGACAGCCTGGATGACAGCCTGATCGAGGCGGCCTACGACCTCGGCGGGACCGCCCCCTCCATCCTCCGGGAGATCGTGATCCCGCACGCCATGCCCGGCATCGCCGCCGGGAGCATCGTGGTGTTCATGCTGACGCTGGGCAACTACCTGACGCCGGCGCTCCTTGGCGGCAAGGAGAGCCTCTGGTTCACGGAGCAGATCTACAACCAGTTCATCATCCGATTCAACTGGGAGCAGGGGTCCGCCTTCGGCTTCCTCCTGCTCATCCTCTCGTCGGCGATCGTCTGGGTCGGCCTGAGGCTGACCGGCCAGACGCTGGCGAGCGCCGTGCAGACGCGATGATCCCCTCCATCCCGCAGGCGGCCTATGCCCGGCGCCTGTACGCGACCTACGTGGGGGCCTTCTTCCTCTACCTGTTCGCCCCCCTGGCGGTCGTCGCCGTGCTGGGGTTCAACGACAGCCTGTTCCCCGCGCTGCCCTGGGAGGGGTTCACGCTGGACTGGTTCCTCTCCCCCGGTCCACGCCGGGTCGGCCTGCTCCACGACCAGGGCCTGCTCCGCGGGATGGTCACCAGCGCCCAGGTCGCCCTGTGGGTGGCCGGCCTGTCGGTGGCCGTGGGGACCTGCAATGCCTTCCTCTTCGAGCAGGAGGAGTTCCCCCTCAAGCAGGCCCTCTACGCGTTAGCGCTGACACCCCTGGTCATCCCGGGCGTCATCCTGGGGATCTCGATCCTCCTCTTCTCCAGCACCGTCGCCGGGGCCATCGAGCACTGGATCGGGGTGGAGGTGGAGGCCCTGCGTCCGGGGCTCCCGTTGGTCGTCCTGGGGCAATTCTCCTTCATCACGACGCTCGCCACGCTCATCATCTCCGCCCGCCTCCGGAAGTTCGACCGGAGCCTGGAGGAGGCGGCCCTCAACCTGGGGGCCTCCCGGGCCGTCGCCATCTGGACGGTGACTCTCCGGTTCCTGCGGCCAGCCCTCCTCGGGGCGGCGGCGGTGGCGTTCCTGATGTCGTTCGAGAACTTCAACACGACCCTGTTCCTCGTCGGCTCGGACGCGACGCTGCCGATCACGATGTTCATCAGTGTCCGCGACGGTTCCACCCCGGTCATCAATGCCGTGAGCCTCCTGCTCATGGTCGGCTCGGCCGGGATCGGTCTCATCGGCATCTTCAGCGGCTTCGAGGGGAAGCGGCCCTAGCGGCGCCGGCGCCCCCGCGCGACGGCACCCACGCCCTGCCGGAGGAATCAATGGCGGAACCCCGCCTCCTCGCACAGATGTATCACGCGATTCTGAGGGGTTTCGTCCAGCATGGCCGCGCACCGCACTACACCGAGCTGGGTCTTCAGCTTGGCCTTCGTCCCGAGGAGGCGCGGCAGGCTCTCCACGAGCTGATCAACATGGGTCTGCCCACCTGGCTCCACCCAGAGACTGACTGGATCGCCTCCTT
>JAHFDC010000118.1 GCA_023249205.1 Candidatus Methylomirabilota bacterium | reverse complement strand
GCGGGCAATGGTCAGGTGGTCCTGAGCTGGTCGGGGTTCTCCGACGGCGGGAGCGGGTTGGCCGGGACCAACCCCTATAAGCTGGTCTTTTCGACGGGCGGCGTTCCCGCCGCCTCCTGCACCAGCGGCACCCAGCTTCTCCTGGGCAGCGCAACGGGCTTTACCCACACCGGCCTGACGAACGGGACCCCCTACGCATACCGGGTCTGCGCCTTCGACACTGCCGGGAACGTCTCCACGGGGGCCACGGCCAGCGCTACGCCGCAAACTCCCGACGCCACGCCCCCCACGGTCACGATCACCACCCCGACCTCCGGGGCAACCTATAGCACGGGCAGCAATCCCTTGACCCTCGGGGGGGCGGCCGCGGACAACCTCGGGGTGACCCAGGTAACGTGGGGGAACGACCGGGGCGGCAGTGGCACGGCGAGCGGGACGATGAGCTGGACGGCGAGCGGGATCACTCTCCAAGCCGGGACGAACGTGCTCACGGTGACGGCGCGGGACGCGGCCGGCAACACCGGGACGGACACCCTGACGGTGACGTACACGCCTTCGGATACCAGCCCCCCAGCGGCGGTTACGGATCTGAATGCTTCCAATGCCGCAAATACGTCGCTTGATCTGACGTGGACGGCACCCGGGGATGACGGAGGTACCGGACAGGCGAGGAGCTATGACCTTCGCTATTCCACCTCAACCATCACGATCTCGAATTGGGATAGTGCCACCCCAGTCCCAGGGGTGCCCACCCCGAAGGCGGCGGGGAGCAGTGAGGCCTACACGGTCGGGGGCTTGAGCCCCAAGACGACCTACTTCTTTGTCCTCCGAACCCTCGATGAAGTCCCGAACATCTCTTCCCTGTCCAATGTGGTCCGGGTGATGACGAAAAACAAGCCGCCTCGCGTGCGGAATTTCAGCGCCACACTCGGGTCGGTCATCCTGACGTGGGAGCTCCCCGCAGTTCCTCAGGAATTCCCCTCCCCTGTTCAGGTCGTCATCCGGAGAACCCTCGCCGCTCCTGCAGTGAGCCCCACTGATGGGGTATTCATCTATGACGGGCCCGGAACGTCTGTGACCGATTGCTCCGGCACCCCCGGTCAAACCTACTTCTACACTGTCTTCGTTTACGAAGTGGGAGATCCCGCGAATATCTCCACGCCGAGCTCGCTGAGTATTGCTCTCCCCTCCGCTGCGGTGCCGGCGTCCTTGACCATCCGTGCGCTGCCCGGAACCCGGATTTTCCTCGGGGGCAACTACGGATACCTGGGGGCCTCTGCTGGCGTCGTTCCCCAGAGCGGCGCGCTGAGGACCAGCGGCCTTCCGGCGGGAAGGCACGTCCTCAGGGGATGGTTGGCCGGCTTTGTGGATGCGTATCGGTTGGTGGAGCTCTGCTCGGGGGACAATCTGGTGCCCCTCGACCTGGTCCCGTTCGACCCGACGGCTCCCCTCGACCCGACGTCCCTCCGCGCTCTCGAAGCGGGAGGAGCCGCCATCCGGGGCATCGGTGCGTCGGCGCCCTTTGTGGTGGACTGGGACAATGATGGCAAGAAAGACGTCCTCGTGGCAGGAGGCGATGGCGCGCTGATGCTCTACCGGAACATTGGGTCGGAGGCCGCCCCAGCGTTCAACGCCGCCGAGCCGATCGTGGCGGATGGCGCCCCGATTGCGGTGCCGGGCCCTGCCTCCGTCTTCGTGGCTGATTGGGACGGCGATGGGCGCAAGGATCTGATGGTGGGGGATGGGCAGGGCTCCGTCCGCTGGTATCGCAACATCCTGGAGGATGCCACCCCACAGTTGACGGCGTGGGGGTTCCTGGATTCTGGAGGGGGGGCGGTCCAAGTGGCCGGCCCGGCGGCCCCGGTCGTTGTTGACTGGAACGAGGACGGCAAGAAGGACCTCCTGGTGGGGGCCGGGGACGGCACCGTGAACGTCTTTCTCAATCAGGGGAGCGACGCGAGTCCGGTGCTCGCCGCCGGCGTGACGGTTCCGTTGCCGGGGGTGGGTGTCGCCCGATCCCACGCTCGGCCGTTTGTCGCGGATTGGAATCAGGATGGTCGCCAGGACCTCCTCGTCGGGGACGCGAACGGGCGGACCTACGTGTTCCTCAATACCGGCACGAACGCTGCGCCAGCCTTCTCCACCGGGGTGCCGCTGACCGGCCGGGGGGTGCCCGTAGCGGTCAGCTCCCGAGCCGCTCCCTTCGTGGTGGACTGGGATAGTGACGGCTCGCGCGATCTCGTGATCGGGAGCAATGATGGCGAGGTGTTCCTGGTCCAGGGAGGGGAGGCGGCTTCCCCCTCGGGTGGGGGCGGAGGTGCGGGCGCGGGCGGATGCTTCATCGCCACGGCCGCCTCCGGCTCTGCCCTGGAACCGCAGGTCGTCCTACTGCGAGCATTTCGCGATCGGTATCTCGTGACGAATGCCCCCGGTCGGGCCTTCGTCCGCTGGTACGAGCGTATCTCCCCGCCCCTCGCCGCGCGGGTTCGCCAATCCCTGCCCCTCCGGGGGCTGGTGCAGGCGGTCCTGTGGCCCCTGGTGGGGGTCGCCTGGCTGGCTCTCCATCCCGTAGTGGGAGCCGCAGCCCTGGTAGGGTCTGGCGGGGTCGCTGGGTGGATCTGGTACCGGCGCAAGAAACCTTGCCGGACGCACTCCTGAGCCCAGGGGAGAATGCTGGCGAACCCTGATATTCTGCGAGAGAGAGGGGAAAGGAAGGCAGGGCGGGGTTCCAGGCGGCTGCCCGGTCCTCGGAGTAGGGGGCATCTTTCGGACGGTGGGCGCCGCCCCTAGCCCATGATATGACCGTCCCGGACCAGCACCTGCCCGTCCACGCTGACCGTGGGCTTCTGGAAAATCAGATCGAAGTGGAGGGGACCGTGGACGTCACCCCCGACGCTCATGCTGTCACCGACGCCGATGTGGGCGGTTCCCCAGGCCTTCTTGGCCTCCCGCAGGGTCACCCCGAGGCGGCACTTGTCGTTGGTCCCGATCGCGAACTCGGCGATGTTGGTGGCGTGCCCCCCGGCCCGATCCAGCGTCTCCATGAGCAGCGCGGCCTGCGGGCCGCCGCTCGTTCCGACCACCCGCCCTCCCTTCACCTCGACGGTGATGGTCTCGCTGACGAAGCCCAGGCCCCGGACCTCGATGCAGAACGGCTTGACGAGGCGGCCCTCGGCCGTCCCGGTGATGGGGGAGATGCCGGCCTCCCCGTCCGGCAATGCGGTGAAGGTGCCTTTCCGGTCGGCGTAGCCGGCCAACGTGAAGCCCTCTCGCCCTTCGAGGGACATCCTGAGGTCAGTCCCGTCCGGCGTGGTGAGGCGGGCGGCCTTCCCCCGGCTCAAGGCCTCGGTGAGGCGCCGGCTCACCGCGCCCATCTTCGGGTAGTCCACCGTCGCCCCGCCCCGGACCATCATGTCCTCGGTGAAGCCCCACATTTCGAGCATCCGGGCCCCCCGGGCGATCGCCTGCCGGAGGCCGTCGGTGTGCACCACCGCAAAGGAGGACTGATTGATGATCACGTCGGCGGCGGCGAAGGCCGCCCGGACGACCGGGCTCGGCTCGACCGACCCCACCGGCCGCGGCGTGATCACCACCACGTGAACCTCGGCCCCGGCGCCGGCGGCCATGGCCGCCAACGCCTCCGTGATGCTCCGCGGGCACTCGGTGTCGGTCACGAGGCAGACCTGCTCCCCCGGCTCCACCTTGAGGATCGTCTCGATGATCATCCGGGCGGTGGGGGCCATGTGGGTGAGGTGCATGGAAGGCTCCTCCTCGGGGCCGGCGGGTCAGGCAACCTTGTAGCGGCCGAACGGGACGAGTTCGCAGATGGCGCCGTCCGGGTCCCGGAACTTGACCGGGATATCCCCCGGGGGGGTCAGGATGTTGCCGCCCGCCTCGCGGACGCGACGGATCGAGGCGTCCAGGTCCGCCACCGCCACCCCGAAGTGGTGGATGCCGGGGGCGGCCCCGGGGGTGGGGCAGTCGGCCCGCCCCCGGTCCCCGGCGTACTCAATCAGGGCCAGGTCAATCACCCCGTCGGTCAGGTGCCGGGAGGCGTGATCCTTCGACTGCGAGTCCGCCAGGCGGCGGAACCCGAAGATCTGCTGGTAGAAGCGGGTGGAGGTCTCCAGGTCGCGGACCCGGAGCGAGACGTGGACGATGCGGGGAGCCTCACTACTCACAAGTGTGTCTCCTTCAGTGGACGAGGACGCAGCGCTCGGCCTCGATCCGGACCGTCACCGCCTGCCCGACGGCGAAGCGCCGGTCCGAATCCCCGGCCTCCCGGAGGGTGTGGTCGGCCCCGGTCAGGGCCACCTGG
>JAHFDC010000117.1 GCA_023249205.1 Candidatus Methylomirabilota bacterium | reverse complement strand
ACGTACACCCGGGGCATCGGCAGGCGGGCCCGCTGGGCCAGCCCCCGCACCATCGCCACCAGGTCGGGGGCCTCCGCCTCACTCACCTCCTTGGCGCCGTACATGGCCAGGACGATCCGGTCGGAGAACCAGTAGGCCCCGAAGTTCATCAGCAGGGCGAAGGCAAAGGCAATGACCATCCCCTGCTGCCCGCCGAAGAACCTCCCGAAGACCACGAGGAGCCCCGTGAGGGCCCCGAGGAGCACCGCTGTCTTGAAGGTATTGCCCATGGAATCGCCTCCCCCTTCCGCCACTCCCGCCTGCCGGGCCGACCTAACGAATAGACTAGGCGAGCGCCGGCAGCCTGTCAAGCCTCACCGGCGGGCTCCCGCTCGGTCTGGATGCGGCGGCTGAGCCCGCGTCGCCCCACGGGGACAAGACCCGGCCGCTCACTGTGCCGCTGCCGGAGTTCCTCCTCCACGGTGCGGAGCATCGTCTCGAACGTCTCCGCCATCTCCCGCCGCATCCGCTCCATCCGCTCCCGCATATTCAAGATGACCTCCACCCCGGCGAGATTCACGCCCAGCTCCTTCGTGAGGCGCAGGATGAGTTCGATCCGGGAGACGTCCTCGTCGGAGTACAGGCGTGTGTTCCCCGGCCTGCGGGCGGGGCGGATCAGCCCCTCCCGCTCGTACGTACGCAGCGTCTGGGGGTGGACGTCGAACATCTCCGCCACCACGCTGATCAGATAGCGTGGGCGCTTGCTCCGGGTCATCTCGTCCTCGCGGCGAAAGTCGTTGTCCTCACATCCACGCCTTCAGGTCGCGCCGCGGGTCCTCCGGGTCAAGTCGGGCGAGCTCCCGGAGCAACTCCTGGGCGCGGGCATTGTGTGGGCGCGGCACGACCACCTTTACCGTGACGTACTGGTCCCCCCGGCCGCCGCCCCGGAGGGCGGGAACGCCTTTTCCCCGGAGGCGGAACACCTGCCCGCCATTCGTGCCGGGGGGGACCCGCATCTCGGCAGGGCCGTCCACGGTGGGAACCTGGATCCGCGCCCCGAGGGCAGCCTCGGTGACGGTGACCGGGACGGCGCAGTGGATGTTATCCCCCTTCCGCTCGAAGAACGGGTGGGGGCGCACCCGGGTGACGATGTAGAGGTCCCCGGGCGGGCTCCCCCCGGGCCCCGCCTCCCCCATTTCGGCCAGCCGGATCTTGGAGCCGGTGTCCACCCCGGGCGGGATCTTCACTTTCACGCGCTCGGTCCGGGGAACGCTCCCCCGCCCGGCACAGGCAGGGCAGGTCTGGGCGGCGACCCGGCCCGCCCCCCGACATCGGCTGCAGGCCCGCGCCCGGCCGAGCCCGCCCGCTCCCGTCGCGACCCGCCCGCTCCCGCCACACGACGGGCACGGGGACGTCCGGGAGCCAGGCCGGGCCCCGGAGCCGCCGCAGGAGGCGCAGGAGGCCGACCGCTGAACGCTGATCTCGGTGGTGAACCCCCGGATCGCCTGCTCGAAGTCAATGTCAATACTGGAATGCAGATCCTCGCCGTGCGGCGGAGCCGCCTCCCCGGCTTCCGGCCGGCCCCCGAAGATCCCCTCGAGCAAATCCCCGAGGCCCCCGAAGCCCCCACGGGCGAAGTCCCCCAGGTCGAATGGGGCACCGGAGAAGGGACCGCCGGGCCCTGGCCCGGGCCCGGCGGCCGTCCGGTGACCAAACTGATCGTACTCAGCCCGCTTCTGGGGGTCACTGAGGATCTCGTTGGCCTCCGTGACCTCCTTGAAGCGGGCCTCCGCGCCCTTGTCCCCCGGGTTGACGTCCGGGTGATACCGCCGGGCCAGCCGGCGGTAAGCGCGCTTGATGTCCCGATCGCTCGCCGAGCGGGGGAGTCCCAGGACCTCGTAGTAGTCCCGCTTCCCCATTCCGTCAGCACTCCCCTGGCCGGCGTTTCCAGGCCGCTCCCCGCTACTTCACGTCAATCTTGATCTGCTTCGGGCGGGCCTCCTCCGCCTTGGGCAGGCTCACCTCCAGCACCCCATCCTTGAAGACCGCCTTGATCTTGTCCTGCTGAATCGTGGCGGGCAGCGTGAAGGAGCGCTGGAAGGAGCCGTACGCCCGCTCGATCCGGAGGTAATTCTCCTCCTTCACCTCCTTCTCGAACTTGCGCTCGCCCCGCAGGGTAAGGGTGTTATTCCGGACGTTGATATCAATGTCCTCCCGGGTCAGGCCGGGCAGCTCCGCCTTCAGCACGACCCGGTCCGCCGTCTCATAGATGTCCACGGAGGGCATCCAGGTAGAGGTCGCGATCCCCTCCTCCTCCTCCCCCCGCGTCCGGGCCAGCGTCTGATCGAACAGGCGGTTCATCCGCTCCTGAATGGAGACAAGATCGCGGAAGGGGTCCCACCGCATGATGGCCATTCTCTTCCTCCTTTCTCGCTCTTCTCCCGGCTATTTGTCCTTTTTCCCGAGGTCCTCGAATTCTGCGTCCACCACCTCGCCCTCCTGGGGGCCGCCCGGGCCGCCCGGCTTCTCGCCGGCGCCGGCGTCCGTGGGCGGCCGCTTCTCCTTGGCCGCCTGCTCGTACATGGCCTTGCCGATCCGCTGGGCGGCGGTGTTGAGCGCCTGCATCGTCTGCGTGATGCGCCCGCTGTCGCCCGACTCCAGGGCCTTCTTGGCGTCGGCGATGGCGTCCTCGATCGGCTTGATGTCGGCGATCGGGATCTTCTCCCGGTGCTCGCTCAGCATCTTCTCCGTCGTGTACACCAGGTTTTCGCACTGGTTCCGCAGTTCGATCTCCCCGCGCCGCTTCTTGTCCTCCTCCGCGTGCTTCTCCGCCTCCCGCACCATCTTCTCGATCTCATCCTTCGCGATGCCACTGGAGGCGGTAATCGTGATCTGCTGCTCCTTCCCGGTCGCGAGGTCCTTCGCCGAGACGTTGACGATCCCGTTGGCGTCAATGTCGAACGTCACCTCGACCTGCGGGATCCCCCGGGGCGCCGGCGGGATCCCCACCAGGTGGAACTTGCCCAGCGTCCGGTTATCGCGGGCCAGTTCCCGCTCCCCCTGGAGAACGTGGACCTCCACGCTGGTCTGGTTGTCGGCCGCGGTCGTGAAGGTCTCGCTCTTGCGGGTGGGGATCGTGGTGTTGCGCTCGATGAGGCGCGTCATGACCCCGCCGAGGGTCTCGATGCCGAGGGAGAGCGGCGTCACGTCCAGGAGAACGACGTCCTTCACGTCCCCCACCAGGACGCCCGCCTGGATGGCGGCGCCCACCGCCACCACCTCGTCCGGGTTGACCCCCTTGTGGGGCTCTCTGCCGAAGAGGTCCCGAACCACCTGCTGCACCTTCGGCATCCGGGTCTGCCCGCCCACCAGCACCACCTCGTCAATCTGGCTGGGCTTCAGGCCCGAGTCCTCCAGGGCCCTCCGGACTGGACCGAGCGTCCGCTGGACCAGGTCATCCACCAGTTGCTCCAGTTTGGAGCGGGTGAGCTTCAGGCTGAGGTGCTTGGGCCCGGCGGCGTCGGCCGTGACGAAGGGGAGATTGATCTCGGTCTCCATCACCGTGGAAAGCTCGCACTTGGCCTTCTCCGCCGCCTCCTTCAGGCGCTGGAGGGCCATCCGGTCCTTGCTCAGGTCAATCCCCTGGTCCTTCTTGAACTCGGCCACGACCCAGTCAATGACCCGCTGGTCGAAGTCATCCCCGCCCAGGTGCGTGTCCCCGTTCGTCGCCTTGACCTCGAAGACCCCCTCCCCGATCTCCAGGATGGAGATGTCGAAGGTGCCGCCACCGAGGTCGAAGACGGCGATCTTCTCGTCCTTCTTCTTGTCCAGCCCGTAGGCCAGGGCGGCAGCCGTGGGCTCATTCACGATGCGCAGGACCTCCAGGCCGGCGATCTTCCCCGCATCCTTCGTGGCCTGCCGCTGGCTGTCGTTGAAGTAGGCGGGGACGGTGATGACCGCCTGGGTGACCTTCTCCCCCAGGTACGCCTCCGCGGCCTCCTTCAGTTTCTGGAGGATCAGGGCGGAGACCTCGGCAGGGGAGTACTGCTTCCCCCGGGCCTCTACCCGGGCGTCGCCGTTGGTCGCCTTGACCACCCGGTAGGGGACGAGTTTGATCTCGTGCTGGACCTCGTCGTGGCGTCTCCCCATGAACCGCTTGATAGAAAAGACCGTGTTCTCGGGGTTGGTGATCGCCTGGCGTTTCGCGACCTGCCCGACGAGCCGCTCACCCTCCTTTGTATAGGCCACCACCGAGGGGGTCAGGCGTCCCCCCTCCTGGTTGGCGATGACTACGGGCTCGCCCCCCTCCATTACCGCCACCACCGAGTTCGTCGTACCGAGATCAATGCC